>CAZFSJ010000052.1:0-1418 GCA_964521605.1 Candidatus Woesearchaeota archaeon | reverse complement strand
TTAGTGCAATCAAGGCTATGACAAGGAATCTTCCTGCTTATTCTGCAATAATCACAGATGTAAATTTAAGTTACAATCAAACACTTCCTTCAAATAGGCAGGCTACAGAAGGATTAGAACTAATAAAGATAGCCAAAAGAGAGATGGCAAGACAAAACATAAATATTCCAATAATATGTGCAAGTAGCAATGGAACACAATATGGAAAGATTTCAATTCAAGAGGGAGCAAACAAATTTCTTTGGAAAAAGGAATTGTGGGGAAAAAAAGGAAAAGAAATTCTGGAAGAATTGATTGCAAAAGTTTAAATCATTCTAAGGCCTTAATAAACGATGATAGAAATCATGAAATATACCTATATGCTGGAACCAGAAAAAATAAAAAAAGAGCTAGATAAACTCTGGGATAATTATCAAAAAATTATTCATGATAAAAATTCCAGCTGGGAAGAATTGAATGAAGCAAGAGCAATACTGTTTCTTACGGGAAATGTGTACTGTGAAGATATTGCTGTGAAAGCAATAGAAAGGAGATTGCATCTATTGAAAGAGAAATTAAGTATCATAGAGTTTCTGAATATTATAGACAAGGAATCTCCAAGATTGGAAAATCTGAGAAAAGACCTGCTTTTTTCAAAGCTGGAAAAATTTTACAGAGTAATAAAAGAGTACAAAAACAGATATCATGAAGGAAAATTTTATCTTGATGAGGAAAAATTCATAAAAGAGTATAACGATAAAAATCCTGAGAGGAATTTCTCCATAGGATATAAGGGAGAATTCAGAAAGAAATAAGGTTAGTCTTATATAAAAGGTACTCATGGAAAAAAGTATTATTGAAAATGGTGAAGAATATGGGTATAATTGTACAAGAATAGGATTGACGGAATTGGATATTAGAGCATGGAAAGCTGGTTCTGGAGATGAATTAAAAAAGTGGCTGGGAGTTGGAATGTATAAAACTAAATTTATATTTAATGAAGGAAGCGTTTCATCATATAATAATCTTAGAGAGTGCGAGTTTCTTGACAAGGCACTGGAGGAAAAATTAACCAATGAATTGTTTGAGAGGATGTGTGAAAGGTATTTTGAATTAATTGAAAAATCGAAAAGTGCCAAAACAAAAGAAGAGATATATAATATAATGGTTATGTGTTGGCCAATGTGGATTATATTTGACATTTTGGATAATTATCCCTATTTTGGCACGGACAATATTCTAAGAAGACTTATGAGAATAAGAACACAGACACAGGATTTTTATTATAAAATGTCAAAAAGATTAAATGAATAAAAATTAAAGAACAATAATTTTTATAAATGAATGAACTATTTAAAAACTGTTGGGAATTTTTTATTCCTCATTTTCAAATGATACCAGAATTAATCCTTTCAGGATTGCTTTCACTCACTCCTGCT
>CAZFSJ010000051.1:0-4461 GCA_964521605.1 Candidatus Woesearchaeota archaeon | reverse complement strand
CTTCTCCAGAATCAAGCTTCTCCTTAAGGTGAAGCTTAGTAACATCAAGACCATCATCACCATACTTAAATTCTATTATGTTGTTGTTGCTGTCTCTTATCGTCTCATCATACTCAACCCTGAGGTCCTGAAGAGCATTTGCAAGCCTTCTGTAAAGATAACCTGACTTAGGTGTTCTAAGACCAGTATCCATAAGAGAATCCCTTCCTGTTATCGCCTGGAAGAAAAATTCATCTGGTCTCAATCCTTTTATGAATGGACTTTTGATAAATCCCCTCGCCTTAGGTGAAAGGTCTCCTTTTTTGAAAAAAGATAATGTCCTGTCATTGTATCCAAAATCAACTCTCCTATTTCCAAGAGCCTGCTGTCCCACACATGACGCCATTTGTGTTATATTAAGTATGTTTCCACCCCCACCAGATTTTATCATGCTGCTTACAGGATTTGTCTCTGGAAATTCTTTCTTTACCAGCTCACCTATCTTTGTCCTTACTTCATTAAGAGTCTGAAGTATCCTTATCTCCCTTGATTCTTCCTTTGTCTTTCCTGGAATTAGTTCTATTGTTCCATCAACATAAGAATCAATTACGTCCTGTGATTTTTTCTGAGCCTTTTCGATTATCTCATCACACTGTTTAAGGATATCCTCACTCAAATCAAGGTCATTCACTGCTATTGTTATCCCTTTGTCACTTATGTAATTCTTTCCCAAATTGAACGCTTTCTTTATTATCTTGAATGCCTCTTCTCTTCCAACCTCCCTGTCAAGAACCTTTACAAGATCCCCATCTTCACTTCCAAATGCAGTCTTGTCTATAACTCCCTTTGTAACTTCCCCGTCTTTGATTGTTATTGAATCATTTGAGAAATTGAATTTTGGAAATATCTTTGAAAAAACTTCAGTTCCTGCAACTGTCTTTTTGGTTATGTGCGCATCTATTCCTGAATTGAAAAGAAGCTGGTTTGCATAATCTCCTGATAACTCATCAAAACCAAGAATATAATTTCCGGTTATTGTATCATCAACACATCCTATAAGACTTGTATTATTTTTTGGAGACATAAGGTTTCTTTTTACATCAAGAAGTATTTTTGCTTCAGCTCTTGCTTCTTCATTCTGCGGAGAATGTATGTTCATCTCATCACCGTCAAAATCTGCATTGTATGGTGCAGCTGCTGCAGGATGAAGTCTGAATGTCCTTCCAGGAAGCACCCTTACAAAATGTGCCATAAGACTTCCTCTGTGAAGGCTTGGATGTCTGTTGAACAATACCACGTCTCCGTCCTGAAGATGTCTTTCAACCTGGTATCCTGTTCCAATCTCATTGATTATCTCTTCTTTTAAGTCTGCTGAAATCTTCTTTCTCTTTCCATCTGGTCTTATAACATAATTTGCACCAGGATATTCTTCTCCACTTTCTATGAGTTTTTTAAGCTTTTCAATATTCATGTCATTCACAGTCTCTGCAACGGTGACAACTCTTGCAATTTCATAGGGTATTCCAACTTCATTTATGTCTATGCATGAATCAGGAGATATTACTGTTCTTCCTGAATAATTTACTCTCTTACCTGCAATGTTCTTTCTTATTCTTCCTTCCTTACCCTTTATCCTTTCTGTGATTGTCTTAAGAGGTTGTCCACTTCTGTGTCTTGCAGGAGGGATTCTTGTGACAGTATTATCAAAGAAAGTTGTTATATGGAACTGCAAAAGATCCCAAAGGTCTTCTATTATAACTTCAGGGGCACCAGCATTCAGGTTTTCCCATAATCTTTGATTTGCCCTTATTATATCAGAAAGTTTGTGTGTAAGATCATCCTCACTTCTTTCACCTGTCTCAAGGATTATTGAAGGTCTCACAGTTACAGGAGGAACAAGTAATGCAGTAAGCACAGCCCATTCAGGTCTGCATGCAACAGGATTTACACCAATTTTTTTAAGCTCTTCATCAGGTATCTTCACAAGAATCTCTCTTATTTCAGTAGGGAATATTCTTGTTTTTCCTCTATAGAAAGTTGTTGGTTTGTCCAACCTTACTCTCTCCTGTGTTGACTGACAATGAGGACATTTTTTTGCATCCTTTGCTTTCTTTGCCCTTTGGCTTGGTGTGTATTTTTCCAAATCTTTGTCATTAAGCATAAGTTTTCCACATTCATGGCAGAAACATCTCAGTCCCATCTCAATCAAAGGAACATATTTAAGGTGAATCAATGGTCTGGCAAGGTCAATGCTTCCTGGGTGTCCAAGACATTCCTTTATTCTTCCACCACAGGTTCTGCACCTTACTCCAGGATCGACTGCTCCAAGCCTAAGATCCATTAATCCTCCATCAACTGGATATCCATCTATATCATAAAGTTCTGGAGTTACTATCTTCGCACATGATACTTTCTTTATCTGTTCAGGACTGAACAGTCCGAATCTCATTTCTCCTATTTTTTTTCTTATTATTTTTGCCATTTTATTCGTATTTGTTCTTTAAATCAAAAGTTGTGTTTATATGTAGTCCCTGAAGTTCTCCAAGTAGCAGTTTGAATGCATATGATACTTCAACAAGCTCAACTTCCTCGCTATTGCACATAGGACAGTAGGTCTTGCCACGCACACTGTCTTCTATTGCTATTGTTCCACACTTTGTGCATATAGGAAGCACAACTTTGTCTGAATCATATCTTTCCTTAAGTAACAATGATGCTCCATGTGCAACAAGTGCCTGCTGCTCCATTTCTCCTAATCTCAATGCTCCTCCTCTTGCTCTTCCTTCAATAGGCTGTCTTGTAAGAAGTGCTACTTTACCAGACGCTCTTCCATGCATCTTGTTTCCCACCATATATTTGAGTTTAAGATAATAAAGGTCTCCAACAAATATTCTTGAAGTAATTTTCTTTCCTGTTATTCCATTATACATTGTCTCTTTACCGTCAAACCTGAATCCCATTGACTCAAGCTGCTCTTCAAGTTCCTTCTTACTTGTACCGGAAAATGAAGTTCCATCAACAACTTCCCCTTTAACAGAACCAACTTTACCTGCAAGTAATTCAAGAAGATAACCTACTGTCATTCTTGAAGGAAGTCCGTGAGGATTGAATATTACATCAGGTCTTACCCCTCTTGAAGTGAATGGAACATCTTCTTCGGGAACAACCATACCAATTACTCCTTTTTGTCCATGTGCTGTTGCGAACTTGTCTCCTAATTCAGGTATTCTCAGGTCTCTTGTCTTAACCTGGACAATCTTGTTTCCTTCACTATCTTCTGTCACAAATACAGAATCAACTATTCCTTTTTCTTCCTGTCTCATTGCGACACTTGATTCTTTCTTTGTCCTTATTGATATCTCTCTTGCTTCAGAAAGGAATTTTGGAGGAGACATCTTTCCTATCATGACTTCTCCCTCACCAACTTCTGCTTCTGGAGAGATTATTCCATCATCTTCAAGATGTCTGTAACTTGATTCTGTCCTGTAACCTGATGCATCCTTCTCTGGCATTGCAATTTCATCCTTAAGCCCACCAGCATAATTCATCTCAACCGCAGAGTATGGTCTGAAATAAAAGCTTCTTCCAAGGCCCCTGTCAAGGCTTCCTTTATTAAGTATAAGTGCGTCAGCCATATTGTATCCTTCATAACTCATTATGGCAACAACAAGATTCTGCCCTGCAGGATAAGTATTAAGAGTATCGTATACAAAACTTCTTACTATTGGTTTCTGAGGATACTGAAGAACGCTTACATCTGTGTCAAGTCTGCACAGATAATTTGCAGAATAAAGTCCAAGCGCCTGTTTCTGTGTCTTTGAACCCCTGTTAAGTCTTGAACTTTGGTCGTGATTTCCATATGGTACGAGACTTGTTACAGTACCGAAAAGAGATATGGAATCAATTTCCATGTGAGTATGTTCTGGTGTTAAGTTTTCATCACTCAATGCTACAAGAGCATTCTCTTCCTCAGCAGCATCTATATATTCTATTACTCCTTTCTCAATTAAATCTCTCCACCCAATTTCCTCCTGTTCAATCTGTACAAGATATTCGTTATTTAGCTTTGAGACTCCTTCTTCAACAATTATCAAAGGTCTTAATACTCTTCCTGGTTCAGTAGAAAGGTATATCGTCTTTATTCCCTCATCTTCCCTTATGCTCATCTGAGCAGGAAGTTGATTATCTCTTCTTTTCTCTCTTATCTGCTTTGTAAATTTTTTCCCGTCTTCAACGGTTCCTATAAACATACCATTAAAGAAAACATCATAATTTCCAACATTCTCTTTATTCAAATCGATATTCTCAAGTTCCTTCATGAATTTTGCCTCATCAAGTTCAATTCTGCCCTCAGTATCCAAAAGATAGGATTCAGGTTCGTCAAACCCTGGATAATGAATTGTTTTTGCCTCTTTGATACTTTCTCGAGCCTCCGAAAAGTTCCCCATTGACCTTTCGACCATTGCTTTATGATGTAGTAAT
>CAZFSJ010000050.1:0-4469 GCA_964521605.1 Candidatus Woesearchaeota archaeon | reverse complement strand
TTTTAATGCAGCAAATGCCCCTGCAACAAACATAAGGGTGTCTCCTGGAAAAAAAGAGAACACAACAAATCCCGTTTCAGAGAAGATTATAAGAAATAATATCAGATAGGTAAGTATTCCATAACTCTGTATGATTCCCCCGAGATACCTGTCAAAATGCAGGAATATATCAATTACATTCACCATATAACATACAGAAAAACCTCTAATTTAAACCTTGGTAAAAAGAAAAATAAGAAAATAAAAGGATAGCGAGGGTGGGATTTGAACCACACGACCTCCGGGTTTCCTATGCGCTTGCATGTAGGAATGAGAATCCTACTGATTCGCTTATGGGCCCGACGAGCACTCCAGGCTGCTCCACCTCGCTGAAAAAACTACAACACCTGCACTTTTAAAGCTAACTGAAACCCCCTTTTATCCATTCACCCTCTTTATTCTACTCTCTTTTTGAAGATGTAATTATTTTATAGTAGTAATATAACTAAAGGTTTATATACCCAAATTATACTAATATTTAAATGAAAAATAAGAGAGAATCACTCGATAAACTGATTCATCATTGCATAAATCCAGTTGATGGAATTGCATATGAGCTAAGGAAAGAAGGCTTTGACATAGCAGGGCATCTGGGAGTCAGGGCCAGGAAAGGAAAGCCAGCACGTGCGATGCTTGGAATACTTAAGAACCAGGAACCAGTTGAAAAAAAATTTCTTGGATTCAGTAAGAATGTGAAATCAAAGGCACATTTGATAGGAGAGATATGGTTCAATAAGGATAGCAAATATAGCACTCCTGAAGGAGAGCCAATACTTATGGTATATGGAAAGGAGTATTTGCCTGTTCTCAAAAATCTCTTTAGAGGATTTAGTCATAAGTATAACGTTTATCCTAAGCTTCAGTTAATGAGCGATACTCCAAGGCAGGAAACCTATCTCCATGAGGTTACATCACAGAAAAAAGAAAAATAAAACAGCAATTCTTAAAAACACTCTTATTTTATTCAATCCAATGGGTGATTTAATTTTAGGGATTGACGATGCGGGAAGAGGTCCTGTAATCGGCCCGATGATTCTTGCAGGATGTCTTGTCAATTCTTCAACTGAAAGAGAATTCAAAAAATTAGGGGTAAAAGACAGCAAGGAACTCACTCCAAAAAGAAGAGAATTTCTTGCAGCCATAGTCAGGGAAAAAGCAGAAGCTTTTGAAATAGCAATCACTCCTGCAAAGGAGATAGATGACAAACTCTCAAAAGGAACAAACCTTAATCATCTTGAAGCAATAAAAATAGCAGGAATAATAAACAAGATAAATAAAGAGAGGGGAAATTTAAAAATAAAAGTTATAATTGACTGCCCTTCTGTAGGCATAGCTAAATGGACCGATTATTTGAAAACAAAAATAGACAACCTTTCTAATCTTGAGATACATTCAGAACATAAGGCAGACAGAAACCACATCTCCGTGTCGGCAGCATCAATAATTGCAAAATCAACAAGAGAAAAGGAGATGGATAAATTAAGAGGCAAATACGGTTCTGAAATAGGCTCAGGATATACCTCAGACCCTTCAACAATAAAATTCCTTCAGAAAAACGCCGAAAAATACGAAGAAGATGGGATATTCAGGAAGTCATGGGAGACATGGAAGAACGCAACAAAGAAAATCACTCAGAGAAAATTGTTCTAAAGCCATAAAATTCCCTCTGAAAATCTTAAAAACCTATATTTCTTAATATTCAGTATAAAAATATTGAGGTTACTTCAAATGAATAATGTTAAAAAAACAGAAGTTGTTTTCATGCAATTTCATTCAAGGGGTTTAGAGAAATTGCCCTTCAGTGATTTGAGGAAAATGGAAAAAAACCAGGGGGTTGTTTTCAATGGCTTACATTAAAAAATTGATGATGCATGGTTTCAAGAGTTTTCCAAAAAAGACAGAAATACCCTTTACCTCTGGAATAAATGTTGTTCTTGGCCCCAATGGAAGCGGTAAGAGCAACATATCAGATGCCCTGTGTTTTGTTCTTGGAAGATTAAGTATAAAATCAATGCGTGCAGCAAAAGCAAAGAACCTTATTTTTCAGGGTACAAAATCTGCATCTCCTGCAAGGGAAGCAACGGTGGAGATAACCTTTGATAATACGGACAAGACTTTTTCCATAGATAAGGATGAAATCTCTATAAAAAGAATAGTCCGCCTTAACGGCCAGAGCATATACAAGATAAACAACGAGACAAAGACAAGACAGGAAGTGCTTTCATTGCTTGCACAGGCAGGTATAGACCCAAATGGATTCAATATAATCCTTCAGGGAGAGATACAGAATTTTGTAAAAATGCACACAGAAGAAAGAAGAAGGATAATAGAGGAAGTTGCAGGAATATCAATATATGAAGCAAGAAAAGAAAAATCACTTAAAGAGCTTGATAAGACAGAAGAAAAGCAGAAAGAAGTGTTCTCAATACTCAGAGAAAGGACGGCATATCTTAACAATCTTGAAAAAGAAAGGCAGCAGGCACTGAAATACAAGAAACTTGAGGCAGACATAAAGAAATTCAAGGCAAGCATAATACATGTTGATCTCACAAAAAAAAGAAATAATATAAAAGAGATACAGGAATTGATATCAAAAAAGAACAAGGAAATAGATAAGATAAGACAGGAGATATCAAAGCTCTCTGAGATAGTAAAGAATTCAGAAGAGAAGATAGTTGTTATAAATCAGAAAATACAGGAATCAACCGGACTTGAACAGGAAAAACTAAATCAGGAAATAACATCCGCAAGAGCAGAGATTGCAGGACTTAATGTCAAGATAGAAAATCATGAAAATAAACTCTCTTCAATATCAAAACAAAAACTTGAACTCCAGGAGTCCATAAGAAAAGATGAACTTGAACTTAAGGAACTTCAGAATGAGACTCCCTCAACCGTTAAGAAAGAAAAGGAACTTCTTTCAAAGAAGACTGAACTTGAAAAGCTTGAAGAGAAAAGAAAAAGATTCTACATGATAAAATCAGAACTTAAATCAATACGTGACAAATTTGATGACAAAAAATCATCTCTTCAAAGCTACAACAATGAATCTGTATTTCTTGTTAAACAGATAGAATCGCTCTCTTCAGAACTGTTTGATAAACACACCACTCCCGAAATACTTGATGAGCTTAAATCTTCCCTTGCTCAGAAAAAAAATCTCTATGAATCAATAGGAAAAAGACAAATTGAACTTGAGAAGATATCCTTCTCAGGAGAGAAGGAGATTGACAAAGAAGAGAAGATAATTGAGACAATATCCAAGATGGATATATGCCCCTTGTGTAAGAGCAAGATAACAAAGGAACATATGGAGACAATCCACAAGGACGTATACCCAAAAATAGATGCTCTGAAAAAAGAGCTTGATGATTCCGATAAGGAGCTTGCGCAAATAGGAACAAAAAAAGAGCTTCTTATAGCTGAGATTGAGAAACTCAATTCAGAGATATCAAAAAGAGAGCTTGACTTGGTAAAGATAGCAAACGTCAACGATAAAAAGGAAACAATAAAGAGTCTTTCAGAAAGAATTACAATAGCAAAAAAAGAGCTTTCTGAGATTGAGAAACTAAAGATAAACCTTGAAAAAGAACTTGAGGACAGTTCAAATGTTGAACAAAAATATGAGACAGCCAGGATTGAATTACAGGAGATATCTTTGAGAACAAAGGAGAATGTCAATTCAGAAATATCTTTCAAAAGAAGGGAATATGAGCGTTTCAAGATATCTCTAAAACAGCTTTCAAGAGAAGAAGAAGACATTAAAGATGAGCTTTCAGCTTTCAGGAAAAAGTTTGAAGAAAAAGAATCAACGCTTGAAAAAAAGAAAAAACAGGAAGAGGAACTTGTAAAGAAGTTCCAGGGATTCATAAAAGAACGCGATGAGCTTCAGGCAAAAGTGAGGAAGAGCGAACAGGATTCTCTCATAAAAAAGAATTTCATTTATAATATAGAACAGGAAATAAATAATGTTAAGATAGACAAGGCAAAAGTAGATGCAGAGATAGAGAACCTTGAAATGGAGATGCTGAATTTTTCTGATGTTGAGATAATAAAAGGTTCAAGAGACTCTCTTTCAGAAAGGCTTTCAAAAATACAGGAGATATTTTCCGGGATGGGTTCAGTAAATATGCGTTCAGTTGAAGTTTATGATGAGATAAAAAAAGAATATGACACTGTTAATGAAAAGGCAAACAGCATAACAAAAGAAAAGGACAGCATTCTTAAGATAATCCATGATATTGATATAAAAAAGAAGAAAGTGTTCCTAAAGACTCTCAGTGAGTTGAATGAAATATTTTCCAGAAATTTTTCTCAAATAAGTCTTAAAGGACAGGTATCTCTTGAACTTGAAAATCCAAAAGAACCTTTTGAAGCAGGAGTTGGGATACTTGTAAAGACCGGACATGGGAAATACTTTGACGTCACAT
>CAZFSJ010000049.1:0-4602 GCA_964521605.1 Candidatus Woesearchaeota archaeon | reverse complement strand
TTCTTCCATCCCTGTATGTTCTCATGAATGTTCTTATTCCTACATGGACAATCTTTTTTTTCATCTGCAAATTTCTTAAATTTCTCAGCGGAACAATTACAAACATATACCTTCTCCAGATTAAGCAATTTTTCAACATAATCATAATAAATATCCATCCTATCTGAAGAATTTATGTATTCTGTCACATTTCCAAAAATCCAGTCACAATCATTTTTTATATTTGCATAAGCATCAGGAATTACGGTATCAGGAGAAGTATCATCAATTATGACATAAAACTTTCCTCCGTATTTTTTCACATAAAGTGAGGAAAGCATGTTTGAAATTATGTGTCCTATATGCAATGGTCCCGAGGGAGCAGGTCTGAATCTCATCACAACACCTTTTTTTGGGTCAACATCTGGCAATTCTTCCAGTCCTTCCCTGACTTCCCTTTCAGATACAATATCCTTAATATTTTCATATTCTTCTTCCTGTTCTTCAAAAGATAACCTATTGACTTCATCAACAATCTCATTTATCTTTTTTGAATATTTTTTTATATCCTCCTTCCTGAGTCCTTCATTAAATAAAGAAGAAATAACAGAACCTGAATTTGCTCTTCCTTTGTAATGTACTGCATTTTTCAGCGCGTAAGCCCTGGCTTTTTTTTCAAAATCTTCCATAACAAGAGATATGAAGCATTGTTTATTAATTTAACCTCTTAAAAAATAATTATTCATAGGAATTGACCCTTATCTTCTTTTCAAGAACTTCCACTCTCTGCTGCAATAGATAAAGTTGATTGGATATTTCTTCAAGCTTATCGGTCATATCTTTAAGGCGTTTTGCGAGCCTTTTTCTTCTTTCCTCTGCGTCTAATCCTCCTTCACCTGTGCCTGAAGAAGAATAAGTATTGGGATACGAACTGCCTGAAGTTGATGAACTTTCCTGTGATCCAGATCCTCCAAACCAATTGAAGAAATTTCCTGCAGAACCATCGCTTTGAGAAGACCCTTCTTGAGTCTGGTTTGAAAGAGGTTCACTAACCTCTTTTCTCTCCCTGCTCTTATACTTGTAATCCTCAGTAAGATCCAATACTTTTCCCCTTTTACTGAAAAACCCCATGGTTCACAAAACCAATCATTATTTTTAAACTTAGCTATCAAACATTTTTTAAATGAGAAATCCTTTAATTTTCAATGGGTTCAGGTATATCAGATATAATAGGTGAAATCTGTCCAAGATACAAAGACGGACCTGCTTCATCTCACACGCTTGGATATGATTCTGCTGTTGAAACACTGGAACCAGTATATTTTTTCATATTGGATTTAATGAATGACTTTGGTCTCAAGCCTGAAAAAATTATAGACAATTTCTCGTCCTCACCAGGCTCAGGACACTTCGCTGAACTTGGGCAAAGAGCAACAATAATGCAGGGTCAGGCATCAAAGATAATGGGAGATATAAACACCGTATTGAGAAGCGTTCTCAATTTAATATATGACCTTAAAGAGTTCAGGATGAGGCTTCAAAGCTACGATGACCTTAAAGATCCAAAAACAAAAGATGGTGCTGTGCTTTCTCTAAAACAACTCTGGATGGACAAAGTTGATATTCAAAAAGGTAATTCAAGCATAAAAGCAATGGCTCTTGGACAGGCAGGATTTGTGACATTGATAGATGCATTCCTAGCAGCTAAAGATGAAAAGGCAGTTAACAATCTTGACCTTAATGAAAGAGTCAAAAGGATACTCATACCAAGAATACAGGAATTTAATACTTGGATAAATCAGTCAGAAAGAGAACTGAGAAAAAGATATGAACTTGAAAAGACCTACCTTAAGAGCCAGGTAAACAGTCTTAAATTATACACGAGGTGGGCAAAACCTTATCTAAAGGCAGCCTATTCACTAGAAAATAAAGATATGGGAAAAGAACCTGCACTTGTAAAGACATTCAACACAATAATTCTTGAACTTGTCCTTATAGGGAAAAGAGAACTGAAAGTTGTAGATTCAGCCCTTGACGGTCTTCTTCCAAAAGAATTTGCAAAAGAAAAGTTTTCAAAAGGATTCAGAAAATACTATAGCTGCCTTTTCCTTGAATTCACTTTCAGAGGGATACCTCAAAGAGTATCTCAACAGGCACATTTCACATTCGGAGGTAAAGTAGACGTAACCTTCAAATCCTATGCGCTTAATGAAGATGAACTCAAAAGATTCAACAAGAAAATGGACGAGTCAGATCTTGATGATGCTCTTAAACTTATAAATGGTGCAACGGATGAAAGCCTCAACCAGCTGCAGGAGGAGATAAACTTCTTCCTTGAAGAAAAAGATAAAGATAAGGAAAAAGAAAATGAGAAAAACAAAGACACTTCAAATCCCTTCATGGCACTTTTCGGAATGTATGACAAATCAAAATCAAAAGAACCTCCTAAAAAAGAAAAAGACAAGAAAGGGGAAGACCTAAGCAAGCCAATGAAAAAAGAAAACTGGGTTGAAAAATCACAGTTAAGAACCCTTGCAGACGATGTTGCAAAAGAGACGGCAATGAAACTCTTTGAAATTTACAAGAAGTCTCACCAAATGGCAAGTTTTACCTAAAACGTAGCCTGGTTGCTGGATGGAAAACCCAATCAAAATTCTTATATATTTATTATTCTTATATAAATCATGGCAAAAAGGAAGAGGTCATCAAGAATAAAAAGCAAAGAGAAGGCAATTTCAAAAGAATCAAAAAAGATTCTTAGTCAGGAAGAAGTAAACACTCTTGAGAAGATGGTTGAAAGAAATGAGGGGAAGATGGACCTTACACAGATAAAAGAGATTCTGAAAGATACGGGAAATGAACCTTCTGTCTCTTCACCTGCTCAAAAAGTATCCCCCTCACTCCAGAAAATAAACCCTCCTCAGAGAAACCCTGTAAGGCTTGAGCAGACTTTCCCCCCAGATACCATGCAGATTCCAGGGACAGAATCAAACCAGAATAAGGAAGATGGCGGCTTCAAATACCTTCCAGGAAGGACAGGAGAAGGCAATGAGCCAAAGTATATTCAATATGAAGATAAAACAAATAGTAATCTTACCTCCATAAAAGAAATGGAAAAGATTTCAAGATTAAGTCCCTTTCAGACAAGGGAATTAAAATTTGAGAGTTCAATTGGTTCCAGAACACCTATGTCATCTAATGTTGAAAATTATACTCTCCCAAGAAAGATAGATAAAGAAGAAACATTGAAGGAAAAGCCTTTTGAAAGAAGAGAGGTCAAATACACTCCTGGAAAGTATTAACCATTAGATTAATAAATTCTATATTACAAGTTATATAATGGTAAAAAAGGGAGGATATACAATTGAAAATACCTATCAGGGAGGATATTCTTCTCTAGACCCAAATAAAGCATATTCAAACAATTTCACAGGGTATAGGTCATCGGCAGGGTCTCTCGGGATTACTACTGACCCAAGAACGGCTAACCAGATAAAAGATGCATCAACAAAATTGAATTCAGGAGCAAAACAGATAGAGCTTGCATTAGTCTCTTCTGAATTATTTGATTCTATACCAAAACAGCAATTTACAGAAATGAGAAGGCTTGGGAAAATGATTGGGTCAGATATCTCTGTACATGCTCCGGTAATTGACAGCGCGGGAATGTCCCAACAAGGTTTTAGTGAGATGAACAGAGAACTTGCAGAAAGAAAAATAACAGAAGCCCTATTAAGAAGCCATGAAATAAATCCAGATGGAAATATTCCTGTAACATTTCATTCAGCGGAAGGTATCCCTGGTTCGGAATGGAAAACACTTGGAGATGTTGAAGGAAAGAAGCAAAGAGAAGCAAAGAGGCTCATTGCAATTGATAGAGAAAATGGGAAGATGATTCCTCTTGAAACTGAGAAGAAGTATTATCCAGGAGAGGATCTTTCAGAACCGCGAAAATACACTCCCGAAGAAAATCTAGAAATAGCAAATAACACAAGATGGAGTGATTCTCTAACCGCAATTGAATTTAACAGAGAAAATGCAGAAAGGATAATGAAAGAGATTCATCCAATGTTTTATGATTTATATATCAAAATGAGAACTGATCCAAAATTTAGGTCCGAATATAATCTATCTCCTGAAGAACACGAAAGGATACAAAGAATTTATTCTGCAAATGAATATCTAAATGAAGGAGAAAGGAAAGTAAGAGCAGAATTTTCCAGAGCATATGAAGTTGCATTAAAAGATAGAGATGAAAAGATGATAAATGCTCTTAAACAAATATCCAAAGATTATGAAGAAAGAATGGGGCTTAACAATCAAGATGAAAAAAAAGCAATATATAATTCATTAAATCCAAAACTACGTTCAGAAGCTCTTATGGGACTAACAAGAAATCTTGAAATGGTAAAACCAAAGCTATTTGTACCAATAGAAGAATTCGCAAAAGACCAATCAGCGAAAACTTTTGGAAATGCAGCATTCAATGCATTCAGCAAGTTCAAAGATCCAAATAAAACTCCAATGATGGTAATTGAAAATCCTCCAGCGGGTTTTGGATTATCAACAGGAGAAGACCTAAAAAACCTAGTAATTGAATCAAGAAACCAGTTTGTAGAAAGA
>CAZFSJ010000048.1:0-4780 GCA_964521605.1 Candidatus Woesearchaeota archaeon | reverse complement strand
GTGTTGGAAATGTTGAATTTTGAGAAGGATGTGTCGAAGTGTCTAAATGGGGGGATGTTTTAAAATGAGGGGGTGTGTCTGTCTGTCTGTCTGTCGAAGAATTGGAAGAAGAGTGTATTGTAAAAAAAGATAAAGGGGAATAGGAAAGAGAATAATCTTGAGGGGAAGAAGGCAAATTTGAATTGAGTTTAAATTTTACCTCCTTATTTGGAACCTCTTTCTCAGGAATTTTTTGATCAGGAGATTGTTCTTTTTTAGAGAGGTTCTTTAAAATCTCACACACCTCTATGAGATTTTTCCTTGTTTCTATAAGTCCTTCATTAAGAATGGATACTTCATTTTTTAATGAATCTATGTCCTGCTTGACCTTAGAAAAAGCCTCTTTTACCTGTTCCATGAATTTTTAGAATAGTAAGAAGTATAAAAAGATTAAGATTGCCAAAAATATATTTAATTGGATTAAATACCTAATAGAAAGGGGAGATTAAAATTAGGCTTGTTTTTGTTTATAGGAAATATATGCCTTTTCACTTAACTTCCATCTGCTTCTTTTAAGGTAAGGTTTTCCCCCAGGATTTTTCGTTACTTCAATAACCAAATCCTTCTTCTTAAGCTCCCTGAGCAACTTTTTTACAAATTCCTCATCACGGGCAATTTCCTGGGCAATATGAAAGGTAAAGAGGGGTTTAGGGTTGTTAAGGAAGAGGTAGGCGAGTATCTGTTCAGAAATTTTCTCTTTTTTTTGATTTGAGATAAACATTCCAATAAAAAGAAATAACTTATTTTAAATTTAACTTAAAGTAAAAAGCGGCCAGGGGGGGAATTAATTCTCTTTTGGTTTAAATGAAGGAAAGGGGAGATGAGGAGGAAGATTAAATTCTTCTTCAACCTGCAGGGCTTTAATTCCAGCTTTTTTAAGGATTATATTAAAAACAGTTAATCTAAACCCTTCTGGAACTTTTTTATCCTTCCAGGATTCAACAACTTCCTTTGAGAGTTTTTCATCCAAAGACAGGATCATTGTTCCTTCAAATTTAAGGAGAGCTATGTCTTTAGTATACTCAATAGAATAATCAAACTTAACGGCAACCATCTTTTCGGGAGAATTAAATACATCTGAATGAACTTCTTTCAAATCAAGTATATTTGTATTAACATTAATCTTTAAATCCTTCAAATCATCAGACTTTTTTTCAAAATCCATGTGTGTTATATTAAATCCAATTAATCTCATAAAAGAAATATCAAATATTCATTTTTAAATATTTTGGTATAAAAATGTATAAAAGCAATAAAAAAACCTTAAATTAAGTCTTCTTCAGAAACAATCATAAAATCACCTATTGCAATTATGGAACTATAGGGTATTAAAAATTCTCCTGATGAAGATTTTTCCAGATTAAGATTCCTTGTGTAAGGTGTAGGATCTTTTATGGCAATACTTATTAATTCACCTGAACGTGTCTCAAATGTAATATCTTTAACGAAGCCCAATCTTTTTCCTTCTTTTGTTACAATCATCTTACCGACAAGAACATTAAATGGACTTTTCTCTGTTTGCATGTGAAAGATAAAAGTAAATAATTTATAAACTTTTCTGTAGAGATATATAAAGATTAAAATAGAACAATCAACCCCCACCCCCCTTAATTTCTTATGGAAATGTTTATAAACAAAATATTTTCTTCTATTATTATATTATTATATTATAAAATTATATATTATATATTATATATATCATAAAAAATTAAATATATTTTTCAAATTAAATATATTTTTCAAATTAAATATATTTTTCAAATTAAGTAAAATCTTTAATTTCCATAGGAAATAGAGGTGTTTCTCTTTATGAGTAGTCATAATCTTTTATATACAGTTTTATTTTTTTTCAACGAGGTTTAAGGAAAAGGAGGATTTTCCACTGGAAACATACGTGTGAGGTTAAAGGAATGAAATTAGACATTAATGAAATATTTGACAACTTTGATAGGAATGGAATCTTTAAAGATAAATCTATCCTTCAATCAAATTACTCTCCCCATGAAATCCCGCACAGGGAAGAGCAGATAAAGCAAATTGCTTCTATTTTGGCTCCCGTGTTAAGAGGAGAAAAAACAAGCAATCTTTTTTTGTATGGAAAAACAGGAACCGGGAAAACTCTTGCCATGAAATATGTCCAGGACGAACTTTATAAACGTGTCAAAAAAGACGCAGATTTTACTCTTAAGATAGAATATTTAAATTGCAAATTAAAGAAAGTGTCTGATACTGAATATAGGATCCTTGCAGAATTGATAAAAAAAATGGGGGGAGAGGTTCCTTTGACAGGATTACCTACCCAGGCCATATATAGTAAATTTATAGAGACGATTGATACCGAGAGAAATTTAATAGTTTTGATTCTTGATGAGATAGATCAAACAGTAAAGAAGATTTCAAATGATTTTTTGTATAATCTTGTAAGACTTAATTCTGAATTGGCCCAATCACAAATATGCCTTGTGGGAATAAGCAATAATTTAACTTTTTTAGATGCTCTTGATCCCCGAGTAAGGAGTTCATTATCAGAGGAAGAAATTTTATTTCATCCATATAACGCATTGCAAATACAAGACATTCTCAATCAAAGGTCTGCTCTTGCATTTAAAGAGGGGGTTTTGGAAGAAGGGGTTATAAGTAAATGTGCCGCTTTTGCAGCAAAGGAGCACGGTGACGCACGAAGGGCTTTAGATTTACTTAGGATTGCAGGAGAACTCGCAGAGAGAGATAATTCAAAGAGGATATTATTAAAACATATTGATGAAGCGAACGATAAGATAGAAAAAGACAAGATTTTAGCCATAATACTTTCCGAGCCCAAACAATTTCAGGTGGTGTTGGGGGCAATAATATATCTTTTGGAAGATCATAAGGGCAATGTTCCTGTTTTTACAGGAGAGGTTTATGATTTTTATAAACAGCTCTGTTTAAAAAATAGGTTAGAGGTTTTAACACAAAGGAGAGTGGGAGATATAATTCAGGAATTGGATATGCTTGGAATAATAAACGTAAGAATAATTTCTAAGGGTAGGGGCGGAAGAATGAGGGAAATAAGGATAGCTATATCAAATGAAATTACAAAGAAAGCCAAGGGGATAATAGAAAATTCCCTAAATTATGCTTAAGGTTTAAAATGGATACCAGAAAAATTTTGAAGTTTTGCTTAGAGAAAGGTCTATTGGTGGATAAGGATGTTCTTAACCTATTTGGGGAAACTGATGATACTGAATCGGTAAAATTGATTATAGAAAAAATAAAGAATTTTACAAAACAGAGTGTACTAACCAAAAATTTGTTTTATGAAAACAAAGAGAAAGTTAATGAATTTTTTTATGACCTTCCTCTAGAAAATCAAAAAGAACTGGAAAAACTTAAGATACAATTGGGATTAAGCATAGAAATTTCAAGAGAGAGAGCTTCTCCATATCGGGAGAGAGAGTCTGTTTCATTAATGAGAGGAGAAAGTGAGAAGAGGGAAGGGGAAGTTAAGGTACTTTCAACATCCATCCCAATGTCAAACAAGAAAATAGAAGTTCAGGATTTTGTGGTTCATTTTAAGAATAGGTTTGCGGATATGAAATCTATTTTACAAACCCACTCGGAATTAGATAACCTTATTTCTATAAATAAGATATTTGGCAGTCGGCAGAAAATTTCAATTATAGGTATTGTCAATGAAAAAGGGATTACAAAGAACAAGAATATGATACTTGAAGTTGAAGATAACACTGGAAAAATTAAGGTTATTATAAGCAAAAACAAAAAGGATCTCTTTGATAAAGCGGAAGATATAGCCCTGGATGCAATTCTTGGGTTTAAGGGTTCTGGCAATGGGGAAATCTTTTTTGCCGACGACGTAATATACCCAGATTCTACACTTTCAGAAAGAAAAAATTCAAATTTGGATGAATCCGTTGTGTTTCTTGGAGATTTACATTTTGGGAGCAAGAGGTTTATGAAAAAGAATTTCCTCAAATTTATAGATTATCTTAATGGGGATTTTCAGGGAAATGGGGATTATAAAAAAATAAAATATCTTTTTCTCGTGGGAGATATTGTTACAGGTGTTGGAAATTATCCAAACCAGGAGAAAGATCTTGAAATTGTTGACCTTGAAGAACAATTCATTGCCCTTGCAGAGCTTCTAAGAAAGATAAGGAGTGATATTAAAATAATTATCTCTCCAGGAAATCATGACGGGGTAAGATTAATGGAACCTCAACCTTTTTTAGATGAAAAATATTCCTGGCCTCTCTACGAAATACCAAACGTGTTCATAACTCCAAACCCCTGTTATGTTAATATTGGTGAAAATGATGGATTTAGCGGATTTAATATTCTTACCTACCATGGTTTTTCTTTTCCTTATTACGCAAATAACATTCCTTCCCTAATTCAAAAAAAAGCAATGAACTGTCCTGAAGAAATAATGAAATACTTGTTAAAGAATAGGCATCTCGCTCCAACTCATGCTTCAACACAATATTATCCTCTTGAGAAAGATGGTCTTTTGATAAGAGATGTTCCTGATATGTTTGTCTCTGCACACACCCACAAATGTGGGGTGACCTATTATAATAATATTCTGCTTGTTTCAATATCATGTTGGGAAGAGATGACTCCTTATCAGGAAAAATTTGGGAATATTCCTGACCACTGCAAGGTTCCAATGTTCAATTTAAGAACAAGGAAAGTAAAGATACTTGATTTTGAAGATATTGAAGAAGAAGAAGAAAGGGGT
>CAZFSJ010000047.1:3186-4795 GCA_964521605.1 Candidatus Woesearchaeota archaeon | reverse complement strand
GTCGCCGAAGGCACGCCCAAGGAAATTGCGAAAGTGAAAAGGAGTATTACCGGAGAGTATCTGAAAAAAATATTGAAATAATTTATACGTAAAAAAGGAACGAAGTTGCGGGTACCCGCAACTTCGTTCCTTTTTTAAATTGACAAATTATAAGTTATTTTGATATAATCCAAACGCCTACAAAGGTATTAATTGAACCTTCAGCAGGAGTGGAAACATGGCAATAAAAGAAGTAAAAGATTTGATAGAAGCTGGAGAGATATTTGGAATATACAAAATAGAAACCATACATGAAGAATTAAAAAAGATGGCAAACCATTTCAAAGATGCTAAATTTTTTGAATCTGTTGAAGACAAAACAAAAAGAATGGTGGATGAAGAGGTTATACCAAAATTTATGATTAATCATTATAAGAAAATATAGTTTCCCAAGGATTAATTCTCTTCTTTTTAGAAGAAACAAAAATAATCTTTTTTCCGTTGCCCAAACGATAATTTTTTAAAGAAGTTTCATCTTTTATTAAAAAGATGGCAGATATAAATTCCTTTTTACAAATTTTTGCAGTAGTTAGCATTGTTGGAATTTTTGTGTCTTTTCTAATAAGGGTTTCTATTCAAGCTTTAATTTTGAGAATATTCACCAAAAAATATCAACTTCCTCAAAATTATGGCAAGGCGTGGTTAGCAATTCTTATTCCTTCTTTAGTTGTTTCACTTATTGCTATACCTTTAGCTTTATTAGAATTACCAAGTTTTTTACTCGTTATTATTTGGTTGTTATTCTTCCCTATTTTGATTTTTTCTGTTAAACTTGTTTACAAAACCGAAACAAGGATTTCAACAGCAATTTCTTTCAAATTCTTTTTAGTAATTTTTATTTTAGTAATTGCTGTCGCCGGAGTCCAAACTATAATAGGAGGAGTAAGTAACCCTTTAGAAAGTAATGTTCCCCAAGAAGTATGTACTCTAGATTGTGAGTTTGCATATTCATTAAACGATTATCAAGAAGGCCCATTAATTGTTAGAGGTTATAATATTCCTGCTGGAAAATTCCAGGAAAGAGAGGATTATATCATTGGAGAAAAAACATTTAGTGAATCAGAGTTTGAAAGTATGAAAGCAGGATGGAAAGATGTAAATGGGAAAGACAGAATCTACGGAAAATTAGATGTTAAAGGTTGTAATTGGATGGGTATTTCTAGAGGTTCTCCTACTACTGGAGGAGTTTCATGCAGGGAATCCTCAAAGAGTTTCTTTACTAACTTACAGAAAATTTTAGTTGGATAAAAACTTATTTTTCCACCCCAAGATGATTTCTATTTTCTTTTTAGAAAAAAGAAACAAAAATAATATTTTTTCTTAAGTACCTTAAAATTGCCCCTATTAATTAATGTACAAAGAAATCATTATAAATCGTGTTTTGTTTTGGAAATTTAAGTTAGGTGAAAATGGCTAAAGAATATTATTTCATGAAAGTTCTTGAGAGCAATTATTGCAAAATCATATTTGTATTATCCGCTGTGTTGATTTATCTGCTGATGCCAAAAAAGATATTTTATGAGTATTACATAATTCTTGGAGTTATTTTTGTGCTGGTTGCTGCACTTAC
>CAZFSJ010000047.1:0-3086 GCA_964521605.1 Candidatus Woesearchaeota archaeon | reverse complement strand
TTTATGAGTATTACATAATTCTTGGAGTTATTTTTGTGCTGGTTGCTGCACTTACCCTTACTTGTTTTGTAAGGAATGTAAAGGAAAGAGCAGTTGAGGCATGGAGACATGGAAGTTCAATCCTTGGAATTATAATGATAATATTTGGATTTGGGGCATTGCAGGTTTGCACAATTGGCTCTCCTGTTTGTGGAGCAACAATCGGTGCTGGAATATTTGCATTGATATTCCCTGGAATGGCACTTGAATTTATTGAGAAATACAGTCTTGTGATAATACTTGCATCAATAGTTATTCAGGTAATTGCACTGTATTTCATGAATTGCTTTAAAGTTGTTCTAAAGAAAAAATGATTTCTGATTACCTCTCGGCTTCTTCGAAATTCATTAAACTGAAACAGGTATATCTGGATAATTTTTCCTTTCCCTTAAGTTCGGGAAGTTCCATTATAAAAGCACATCCTGTGACTTTTCCCTGAATTTTCTCAATAAGGTTTGCAGCTGCTTGGGCAGTACTTCCTGTTGCAATTACATCGTCTATAATAAGAACTTTTTGACCTGGTTTTACAGCATCTTTATGAATCTCAATTGTGTCTTTTCCATATTCCAGTTCATAGTCCTGCTTTATTGTTTCATAGGGCAATTTTCCCTGTTTTCTTATGAGAACAAGTCCCGCATTTAGCTTTTCAGCTAAAAGCCCTGCAATTATGAAACCACGAGATTCAATTCCTGCAATTAAATCGATATCTTCATCTTTGTACTTTTCATAGAATAATTCAGTTAGTTTTTTTAATGCTTCTTTATTCTGAAGAAGAGGGGTTATATCCCTGAACATTACTCCTTCTTTTGGAAAATTAGGTATTGTTCTAATTTGGTCTTTGAGTTTTGCAATCTCTTGTTCCCTTGAAAAGGAATTTATTGTATCAAGAAGGACTTTCTTTACATGTTCTGCGTTTTCTTTCATTATCTGTTTTATTTCATACCATTCAACAGGAGGCTCATCATCTTTCCAGGAGTCATAATCCGTTGACATTGCTATTGCAGCGTAGGGTATTTCAGCTTCATTAGCAAGAATAGCCTCCGGTGAGATGGACATGTTTATTATATGTGCTCCCCATTGCCTGAAAAGATTAGATTCTGCCTTTGTCGAGAACCTTGGACCTTCTATTGTTATCACTGTGGCTTTTTTATGCACTGGAAATTTAAATTTTTCACAGCTTTCAATGAGTTTACTACGCACTTCCTCTGAAAAGGGGTTTGCTGTTGAAGTATGTATTGGTCCAAATTCAAATTTATCATAGAAAGTAAGTTTTCTGTGTTTGGTGAAGTCAATGAACTGGTCAGGTATTACAAAATTCCCGCGTTTTATCTCCTCTCTCAGGGAACCAACTGCTGTTGTTGCAATTATTAATTTGCATCCTTCATCTTTGAGTGCAAAAATATTTGCTCTGTTATTTACTTCTGTTGGAGGAATTTCATGTTTTACACCGTGCCTTGATATTATTATCACATCTATACTTCCTATCTTTCCCATTGTCAATGGAGAAGAGGGTTTTCCAAAAGGAGTTTCCACTTCTTTAGTCTTAAATCCCTCAAGAATCTCCGGGTTTTCAAGCCCAGAACCACCTATTATCCCTATTTTCATGATACCTATTGGATAGGAAAAGATTTTATAAGTATTTTTAGTGTGGAGAATATAGTTTATGAACAAGAAAATGATGAATCTAGAAAAGAATGAAATTCGCAAGCCAACAAAGACCCTTTCAGGGATTACCCCTGTAGCAGTAATGCTCCCTCCAAGGGCATGTGAGCATGGACATTGCATATATTGCCCAAGCATGGGTGTTCCACAGAGTTATACTCCCAAAAGTCCTGTTGTGCTTCGTGCCAAAGCACTTGATTATGATTCCTATAAACAGGCCATGACCAGAATAAATGCTTTTGATAGGATGAATCACCCCACTGATAAGGTAGAATTGATAATAATGGGAGGGACTTTCTTGGAATATCCTAAAAAATTTCAGTATGAGTTTGTAAAGGGACTTTATGATGGGTTGAATGGGAGGGTATCTAAAAGCCTTGATGAAGCAAAAATGATTAATGAAACTGCAAAACACAGGTGTGTTGCTTTGTGCATAGAGACAAGACCTGATGTGTGCTGTGAATTTATTGAGAGAATGAGGGAATTTGGGTGCACAAGAGTTGAATTGGGAGTTCAAATAATTGACGATAAAATTTACAAGTTTGTACAAAGAGGACATACTGTAAAGGATGTCTCTCTTGCAACTTCCTGTCTTAAAAATGCAGGATTTAAAGTAGGTTATCATATAATGCCCGGGCTTCCAGGAAGCAGCATTGAAAAGGATTTGAAATTATTTAGTAAAATATTCTCTGATGAAAGATTCAAACCTGACCAGATAAAGATATATCCTTGCCAGGTATTGCCAAATTCTGGATTGGAAAAGCTTTACTGGGATGGGAAGTACATTCCATATACTCCAGAAGAGATTCAGGGGCTTTTGGTAAAAATGCTTAAGGTTATTCCAAGATACTGCAGGGTTATGAGAATAATGAGGGAGATACCTTTGGAGTATCTTGTTGCAGGAACAAAGAATATTGGTGTAAGA
Organism: Candidatus Woesearchaeota archaeon; assembly: GCA_964521605.1. Classification (GTDB taxonomy): domain Archaea; phylum Nanobdellota; class Nanobdellia; order Pacearchaeales; family GW2011-AR1; genus MWBV01. The sequence goes on along the minus strand of CAZFSJ010000047.1, from coordinate 460 downwards.
AAGGACGTTGAGGAAGAATTGAGAAAGAAGAAAGTTAAACTTAATGAAATAAGATATAGGGAGATTGGTTTTAATAGAGAAAATTTAAACTTGGACTTGAAACTTAAAAAAACAGGGTATAAATCATCCAATGGCAGGGAGCATTTTTTAGAGATTGTGAATAGGGACGATGTGCTTTTTGGGTTGTTAAGATTAAGAATCATGAACAAACGCGCAATTATAAGAGAACTGCATGTTTATGGACAGAGCCTTAAATTAGGGGAAAAAAGTCTGGGGATTGGAGAACAACATACCGGGTTGGGTAAATGGCTGATGAATGAGGCGGAGAAGATTGCTTCAGGAGAAAAATGTTCTGATATTAGGATTATTTCCGGGGTGGGAGTTAGGGAATATTACAGGAAATTAGGATATGGGCTGGATTCTAAGGGTAAAGGGGAATATATGATAAAGCTTTTATAGA
>CAZFSJ010000046.1:0-4811 GCA_964521605.1 Candidatus Woesearchaeota archaeon | reverse complement strand
TTTAATTTAAATATCTTTGTGTGTTCACCCTAAGAATCAAAATATTCTAACTCTAAAAGGGCCTTTTTTGTTTATGTATGCAGAGTAGTAAGTATACGAAGAGTCATTTTTATAAAAATTAAGATTCAGGCGGGTTTTATCATCATATACCTGTATTTGTCTTCCTTTTTCAACCTTAAAAACAAGAAATATATTTTTTATATATTTCTGGGAGATACTTGTAAGGATGGTGAAATATTCCCCTTTATTCTTTCCGTGCTTTTTCTCCGTAAACTTTATGCTTGAACGGGTATTTTCAATATTTATTTTAGGGTATATTGCCGCAAGCTGAATATAATCTGCTTTAGACTGGAGAATTATTGGGTGAATTTCGGAACCCATTTGTATTTTTGAAAAATAAAAGTAATGTTTGTCAAATTGTTTTAATTTTTTAAAGGGTATGATTCCCCACTTAAATAATATGGCTGTGCTTGTCAAGTTCTCATTCCCAAATTCCTGAGAAAAGGAATATTCTTTTTTTATGAATGTTTTTGGGCTTTGAAGGGTATAATTGACTGAAAAATCTTTTTGGTCTTCCACATGCTCTGTTATTACACTGTGGGTTCCGCTAAAATCGCTAGTGTCCGAAATATTTAACAATTCCCAATCGGAAGGGAAGTAAAATAAAAAATCTCCTGAGATATTATGAGAAGCTTCAAATGAAGAGGAAAAGGTTATATTCTCGTTTGAGGGTATATAAAATCCTTTGTTCTTCACCTTGCATTTATCACAAAAAACATTCAAACTCATGTTGAGATAATCAAGATTGTAAAATATTTTTTTGTAGGACATCTGTCTGTAATCATTATAGGCTATGACATTTAATTCATTCCTCCCCTTATCTAAAGGTATCAAAAAATATGGGTCTGTACAATTGGTGCACAGGTGTTCTTGAGAAAATCCTGATGAAGAATTCAAGGTGTAATTAAGGTTGTTATATCCTGAAGCCAGAGAAATATTTATCCATATTGAAGAGATGTTAGTGAAAATGTTGTCAGAGGGAGAATTAATGATTATTGCCTTCTGCAAATACATATCTGGAAACACGTCATAACCTTCCCCCGTAAGTGAGAGAATTACTGGACCTCCCACAAAACCTCCTTGTTCATCAAAAACCTCTGCAACTATTTGCCTTCCTATTGAATAATTGAAAGAAGGTATCTCATCCAAATCACAGCAGAACTTGTTTTCTGGACTTACTTCACATGAAGAAAATGCAGAGTTATTCTCTGCAGGATATATTAGGATATTTGACCAGGAGGAAGAGAAGTTTTGCGAGTCATTAACAAAACCACATACAAAATTTGCATTTATAAAAGATATACTAAAGATGAGTGCTATCAATGTTACAAGAAAAAAACATCCTTTATTCATCAATCTGAAAGAGGTATACAGTATAAAAGATTTTCTAACCATTTCCAAAACGTATAAATTCCTCTTCAGTTGTCCTTGATTTTGCAAGAGTCCCTATTGCAAGAAGGATAATTATGCTTCCAAAAATTGAAAAGAAAGTGGAGATATTTTCTGACAGCCCAAGAGCTATGAAATCTTTGTAGGAGATAACTATGTTAAATCCAAAAATAAGCATTGATATCTCTTTCATGAAAGTCCCCCCTCCAAAGAAGAATAAAAGCGAGATTATTATTGGTATGAGTATCCCACCCAGGATTATTCTTGAGGTGGCTTCCTGAGAATTATTGCATAAAATCTCAGTATGAGGAAGATTTCCTTCATAAACTATCCTTTCAAGCGAACATCCTGGAGTAAATTTTGAGACCACAAAATGCCCTCCTTCATGAACTGCTAGAACCCCTATGAATATAAAATTTGTCAGAATAATTATAAATACAAAATATCTCAAAAAATCAAACACATATGAATTTTTTCTCGGGAAAATCCTTTTCTCAAAAAATTCCATTGGAGACTTTTTTGTCTCCATTACTAAGACATAAATAAATATGAAGAAGAATATGTTGGATACGAGTATTGCTAAAGAACATATTCTGCTTTGAAACAGAAGTATCACCTGTAAAAACAGTGAGAGAGAAGAGTAAAAAATTCCAATTTTAGAAATTTTAGTAAAATGGGGAAAAGGTAATAAGATTACAAAAAGTATCGTTATAAGCAAAAAAGAGGAAATCAAAAGAAAGTTTGAAAACTTAAGTCCAAAAAGAACAAGAATTATGAAAAAAAGATAAATGAATAAAAGATAGAAAATTCTCCTATTTCTCCTGAAAGAGAATATTATTATTAATAGAAGTAATGTCTCAAGAAAGGTTAATATGGCGTAGATCAACAAAAGATCTCCTGAGGCGTACATGATTAGATTAAATGTCCATGCAAAAAACAGGATAGAAGACAAAAGAAAGACCAAACCCAACAAGAACAATGGAAAAAAGACCTTTTTTAGAAAGCCGATTTTGCTGAATTTTGCTGAATTTACAATTAAAAAAATAAAAATCACAAGAGAGACTATGAGATTTAATAAAAGAATAAAGTTTATCATATTCAAATATGAAAAAACCTCCATAACCTGATTACATATGATTCCTTCTCATTCATATAAGTCTCTGTTTAATCATATATTTAAACTTTTTTTAGATATCAAAAAATTTAAGAAAGAGAACATTAATCGTATTTTTATACAAACATAATGCCCTCTTTCTTTAAAAAAATTAGAATTGGGAAAAAGAAAAAATAAAAAGCTCCCTTATTCTAATTCTGCCCAAAAGTAATAGAGTGTTGATGAAGTATCTATTCCATGGCCATCTTCAAGAACCATCATCTCAAAATCATGCGGATTGTTATCAAATCCATTTGCATTATCCCTTAGGAGAGAGGCAAACACAAGACTTGGTCCATCTGTAAGCAATACTTCGTCAAAAGTTCCAGTACCTGTACTGTCGAAGAGCTTTGTGCTATTACATTGCCCGGCTGTGAAATGTTTGCTGTTGGTATAAAATTCAGGATGGTTATTAAGATTAAATGTCTCATTTAATCCGTCTGCATCACCTGAAGCAATACCAAACATTTGCTCAAATTCAGTCATGTTATTTGACTCATCATAGCACTGAATGTCATCCCATGTTACTGAAGATGCATTTGTGGCATAGATCTCACCCTGCGGAGAAGCAAGAGACCAGTTATACATCACATTATCTCCATTGTCTGCCAGCATTATTGTACCTGTTACATTACCAAAGTAACCCTGCCAGGATTGAGTAATGGATGAACCTGATATTGTAAGCTCTGTAATATTTCCTGCCATAGCCGAATTATTCCCTGCATCTGTAGAAGATGCTCTTGTTGAGGTTCCCGGAGAGACTGTTACTCCATTTGGTGCAGCAGCAGCAAATGCGGAAATTGCCAAAACAACAGACACTACAAATACTAATCCAATTATTTTTCTCATATTTTATTACCTCCTTTCATCTCTATACTCTCCTTTAAAAAAGTAGAATCCTGATAGATTGGAAAAAAGGAAGAGAAATTTAATTTTGGTAGGTCTAAGGAAGAATAAAACTCAAATTTTATCTTCTCTTCAGATTTCTTAGAAAAAGCATCAATTATCTGCTGGGTCTTCTTATCTTCCAGAAAAACAAGTATCACTGGATTGATCCTGTTTAAATCAATAAATATTGCATGAATCTCATGAAAATTCTCCTTTACTCTGTAAAGAAATTCCTCAAGAAAGTATTTTAATGGTTTATTTTCAAGTGCCCATATTCTCAAAATAGATTTTTGATAATTATCAAGATCAATGGATTTTTTCTCACCAAACCCCTGAGTAAGGGTTATAATATAAAAAATATCTTTTGAAATTGAAAATAAATTTCTTGGTTTCCCTTTTTCAAACGCGCCGGTCTTTTTTTTAGAAACAATCTGTGCAGCTTCAAGCAGTTTCAGTTGTTGACTTACAAATGAAACAGTCGTTTTTGTCTGCTCTGCAATCTCAATTGGGGAGGATGGCCTCTCCGAAATGATCTTTAGGATTTCCCACCTCGGAGATGCCAAGAAAGAATCAAGTTCCATTGGATAAAAATGGTCTAATAGCTATTTAAATGTTTTGTTTAATTAATTAATTTACTTCTCTAATTTAAAACAGTATTAAATTTTTAATCTTTTTTAACTTATTAAAGTAGATAATTAAATAGTATTGGTAAAAAGAAGGAAAATCAAACATATTAAGGCAGAAAATAAAAAAGAATGAAATTTATTCTAATTCTACCCAGAAATAATAGGGAGTTGTCTGAGTATCGGTCAGATGGCCGTTTTCAAGGACTAGCATTTCAAAATCATGCGGATTGTTATCAAATCCAAAAGTATTCTCATTAAGGATAGAAGTAAAAATCACACTTGAAGTTGTTGGTTCATACAAAAGAACTTCCTCAAATTTATTATCTTCTCCATGTCCTGCATTACTAAAAACTTGAGTATTCCTACATTCTCCTCCTGTAAATTCAAGATTGTTTGTGTAAAAAGTATTATGCCCTGACCCAAGGAGAGTAAAGGTCTCATTAACCCCGTCTACATCGTCTGAAGCTATTCCAAATTGATCTTCAAGTATTGAAAGGTTTGTTCCATGCAAACTTGTAGCTCCTGCATTAGCTTTATCATCGGCGTAGGTTCCATCTGCAGAAAAATTAAAGCACTGTACATAATTCCAATTAATGGAACTGTTTGTAGAAGAATATATCTCACCCTGAGGAGAAGCCAAAGACCAGTTATACATCACATTATCTCCATTGTCTGCCAGCATTATTGTACCTGTT
>CAZFSJ010000045.1:0-5175 GCA_964521605.1 Candidatus Woesearchaeota archaeon | reverse complement strand
AGCCCCTAAATACCCAAAATTTAGGTATTTCCACAGGAAATGAAGGGGTTCCAACAGACAGACAGACAGACAGACAGACACACCAACAGACAGATAAAAGTTCGTATAACCTTACTGATTTCTCCAACCAAGGTTCTATAAAAGACTTTTCTAAATCAGGTAATTCAATTGATAATGCCATTGAAATTTTGGAATCTCTTGATAGTCTTAAGAAGGAAATTAGATTAAAGTTCAAGAGACTTACAGAACAGGAATTACTCGTTTTTTCAGCAATATACCAATCTTCAGAAGAGGAGGGCTACACGGATTATAAGAACCTTTCTTCACTTTTGAATCTAACTGAAAGTTCAATAAGGGACTATGTTGGAAGACTCATTAAAAAGGGAATTCCCGTCGAGAAAACAAAGATCAACAACAAGGCAATTCACCTTTCAATTTCTCAAAATCTAAAGAAAGTTGCCTCCCTTTCCACAATTCTTCAATTAAGAAGCCTATAACTATAATTATTCGTTTAACAGGACAATTATTCTCTCCTATTTAACACTCCCAAAAATAAGCTTCACTTTGGGACTTTACCCTTGTTTTTTTTCTATTTTAGTTTCTTTTCCTCATATTTCCCTATTTTCTATGAAAAAAAGAATCTCACTTTCTCCTCTTTCCTGTTTTTTTTATTTTAACTTTCTTTTTTTAGTCCTCCCTTTTAGCTTTTTTGTTGTTTTTTTATTTTCTTTATTTTCTTTAACTCTCACTTTCGAGTTTCCTTGGCCCAGTTTTTTTGCTTTTTTACCCTTTTTTTCAATTATTCTTGTTTTGTTAACTCTCACTTTTCCTTTTTTTAGTGTTTTTTTGCCCCTTTTTGCCCCTTTTTTAGTGTTTTTTTGTATTTTTGCCATGTCCTACCCTCACTTTCTGTTTTTTTAGCATCTTTTCCTTTATTTCATCAGGTATGTATACTCTCTTTTTTCCATTCTTCTCAATACTCTCTTTTATCAATCCCTCACTTTTTGATTTTATAGTATTTATCTGCCCCCTTATTGTACTCTTCTCTTTTCCCAGTATTGCAGACAGATCATCATACCCCAGCCTCATGTCTGAGTTTAACAATATCCAAAGTATTGCTCTTTCTGTTACTGAAAATTGCTCTAAATTTGGTGTTTGAACACCTGTTTGAACACCTGTTTGAACAGCATAAACACCTGTTTGTTTACTTAAAACAGGCACAGGTGTTTTAAACACCTGTTTAGGTTTCATATCATTCATCAAAGAAAGAACATTTTTTAATGCTTCAATTTCTTCAATTACCGAAGACAAATCTTCTTTTAAAGTATCTATCTCTTTTTTTTGTAAATTTCTTTCAGAATCAAGGTGTTTAATCCATCCAGTTAATGAGCCAATATCTTTTTTAACAAATTCAAAACCCTTTTTTGTGTCCTCTCTTATCTTTTCATCCTCTTTTTTCCAAGAAAACCACTTGAACATGATATATATTAAAATATATAGTTTAAAAATGTTTTGTTTTTCTATCGATAAAAACTCTTTTTTCCCCTTGTTTTTCCCCCTTGTTTTTTATTCATTTTTCTTTAAAATTATGTGTCTAAACCCTAAACAAACACCTGTTTGTCTAAAAAAATGAAGGCAAACAGCCTGTTTAAACACCCTTAAACACCCTTAAACAACCACAAACACCTCCCACCCCTGTTTAAACACCCCCTTCTTCAAAAAATAATTAATCGTCGATAAAACCCCAACAAACACCTGTTTAAACACCCTTTCCAACACATATCCAGCACATTTTTACCCCCTTCGACACATCCCTTTCAAAATTCAACATTTCCAACACATTTAGAGACATTTCACAACACCCTTTTTCCTTTTCAACACATTTTCACCCCTTACTCCCCCTTTTCAAACCCCCTCTTCTCCTCCCTCCTTCCAATTAATTTTCAAATTTCACTCAAATTTTTCTCCCTTCCGATTCAAAAAGTTTCAAGAAAATTACCTAAAAAATTTCTAAAAGATCCCCTAATTTTTTCAAAATTTTAACAAATAACTTAGTTAACCTAAGTGCAAAAGGCCCGGAACGTATTAAGAATTAAGAAAATTTTTGCCGCCAAATAATGCCTCTTTAAGACATATTTTACTTGATATAAATCATTAAAAAAGGGAAAGCTTTTCAATATGGATGAAAAAAAGATATCTAAGCTTTAAGCACTGGAAAACAGGTAAAAATGTCAAATATGAGTTAAGTTTCTCTCACCCTTCTGAAGAGCCCTTGAACTTACAATGTCCCCTAGATCAAACCTCTCTTATTTTTTCCTATGGAGAATTTTCAAAAAAATATTTCTGCCCAAATTGTGACACCAATTATCCAGTCAATACAACTCAAAAAGAGATAAACGAATATTTCCAAGAGCATGTGCTAAAATTGAGGCAAGATTTGGTTGAACTGAATCAAAAAAGAAGGGATATCTCATCTTTTTTAGAAAAAGCAGAAGAATCAATGAAAGGTAACAAAGCTAACCTAAGTGCAAATAAACCCCCCCTAAAGAGCAGCGTAGATATGGAAGCATATAGTAAAATTGAAAAAGAACTTGGTTCTCCTACAGGATAAATCTTATGACAAAACAAATCCTTAAATTAACAAAATTTGGCAATCAGGAATTTCATTTAGAAACAGACAAGGGATATTTTGGAAGCATTAAAGCAATTCCCAATATTGATCAAACTGGATATGCAGTTATTTACAAACAACAGATTCCCGCACTCTCTGGACCACCTCTTAATAAAGAGGTATATCTTGAATCCATCAAAAACCTAGAGGATTTAGAAACAATAGCAAAATCACATTCTAAATTAATAGCAAAAAAGCACAAGTATTCTTTAAGTAATTTAGCTAACCTAAGTGCAAATAGCAGTTATATTAATGATATTAAGAAAAAAATTCTTCCTGGTCAAGCATCTCCCCTATAAACGGACTCAAAACCCCATAGAACTTCGCACAAGATATATTGTAAGAAGTCCTAAAATTGCCCTTTTTTAGCCATTATGAGCGCGTTTTAATAATTAAGTGGAGTTATCTTATAGCTCCAGGAAAGGATTTCATTTCTTTCATAGGCACTTGTTTTGTATAGAAATTTTTTATTCTCTCCCGCTTTTACATATTGTGTAACCATCTGGCTGAAAGTATTTCCATTTGCATAATCAAGAGTGTACTTTACAGTAAAGTATCTTCCACTAACTCCGGTGTTTCTTACATAAACAGAATATTCTTTTACGTAATCTCCCAAAAAGCTTTTTCTGGTTTGTTGGGTGTATCTCTGGACATATCTGATTGGAGTGTAGGAATCTGCAATTCTTCCAGAGGTATACACTCTTCCAATGTTATATCCATTTTCATTGTAAACTACAGGATACCCATAATTGTAGTTTCTAAAACTGTTATAATAATTTCTTGTAACATACTGTTGGCCAAGAGCATCAGGATCATCATGAAGATAAATTCTGGAGGTCTGGATAACCTGCGAAGAATAAACACTGTTTGTACTTGTCTGGTAGCTGCTTAATGCGGAAACCTGTGAAATTAACAAAACTCCCGCGATTGCAAGTAAAAGCATAATTAATATTGGTTTTTCGCTTTTTTTCATGGTTTTATTAGAATTCTCAATTTTTTAAAAATTACTATTCCCTAATATCCATTTATTATATCATATACTTTTTTCCTGTCCTTTTCAGGGAGCCTTTTGTAGATTTTCTTAATATCCTCATACAACCTCATATAATCCTCCTTATTCCATTTCTTCTTTGCATCCTGATATTCTTTTACAAGCCCCATTATGTCTCTTTTATCTATTCTTATAAGCATTTCACTTATTTTCTTATAAAAATATGTTTTAGTCTTTGAAGGAAGCACAGCATAAACTTCTTGTATTTTATGGTATTTTTCCCTTGCTTCTTCTATGTCTTTTTGTTTAAGCAGCTTATTTGCCTCTTCCATTAGACTCATTATTCTTACCACATTTGGTTCCCTTCTCCAAATAATCATCCTGAATTTCCTGACAAAGAAAGTTCCTCCAAAGAGAAGTATCACAAGAAGTATAAATCCAAGTGCAATGTAAGTTATCGTATCTCCGGACAAGTCCCCTAAAACTAAGAACCCGGTAACCCCCTTGTTTAACTTGTTCAAGTTTTCTTCAAAAAGGAGAGTGTCTGTCTTTTCAACATCTTCAATTTTAACAGGACTTTTTACATAATAAACAATCTCTTTTTTATCTAATTCATCATAATCTATCTCAAAAAGAGGATCCTCATTTATTACCTTATTTTTTGTAAGGAAGACCAAATCGTCTGCAGTTTTTGCCACATTTTTAGGTATTGATTCAAGAAGGGTGTTGTAAGATTCATTGTTAAGAGTTATCTCTTTTCTCACAAAAATAATGTCTTGGGTTTCATTCCCATACACTATCTCAACATTTTTTATCTTTGCTGATACAGATATTTCATTTTGAAGCTCTTTATTCATCTTTGCCAGCTTTTTTATTGAAGATTTTCCAATGTTTGTATTTGTTGAGGAGAAATATTCCTGAATAATTCCCTCTAGGTCTGCATCTACACTGTTTTTCACATATTCATAATCGTTCTTTATTGTTATGTTTTGGGGCATCCTGTTCTTTATATCCTCAAGTTCCGTAAGGTAATCTTCAGTCTTTTGGTTTAGAAGTGTCTGGCTTGAAACATATTTGTAATTTTCACTGAAGAAATCATTTATATCTCCCAGTCTTTTTTTGTAATATACAGTGTTGTTGATGAGGTTTAGATAATCCACAACTTCTCTTTCCTCTGGGTTGAAATTTCTCCCAAGAAATGCATTTGCCTCATCTTCAAGCTGCATGACTTCATTTTTCTGAGAATAATTTGTTTCGGTGGACGCCAGAGAAGCTACAGGATTTGTGCTGTTTACTGCTATTTGAAACATTCCAACTTCAAGATTATAATTTGATGAAGTGTCCCAACATTCAAAGAACCATTTATAATATCCATCTTCAAACCCTACTCCATGAGATTTGAATTTATTAAAACTTAATGCACCTGTTTTATAGACCCATGTATCTCCTCCGTTAATTGATTTGAAAACCCCTCCAGGGAAGACTGCAACATAAATTATCTCTGGATTATAGG
>CAZFSJ010000044.1:0-5469 GCA_964521605.1 Candidatus Woesearchaeota archaeon | reverse complement strand
TGCGTCACTCCGTTTAACTTGTCATAGAAGTCCATTATTATTCCTGACGGGACTTCCACAATCACTTCAAGGCTTCCGTCATTCAGCCAGTTTTCTGAAGTTTTGTATGTCGATATTACCCCATACGCCTTTCCTGTGTGTACAGCAGGTATCTTGATTTTGACTTTTTTCGTCTCAATCTTTATTGGGATAAGTGCGTTTATCTTTTCAAGAACCTCATTAATCTGATTTTCTATTGGTGCATTCTTGATATTGACATTTGCTTGTTCAAGAACGTTTTTAATTCTTTCGGGGGTATGTGGGCGGCCAGTTTGGGGGTCATAGGCATTCTTTGTGAGGAAATCAATGACCTGCTTGAACTTCTTTTCCTGTTCAGCGTCCCTGTGTTCCTGGGTTGTCTGGACTTCTCCGTCCTTTACAATCTTTTTTATGACCTCATTAACGTCTGTTGTGCCAAATGCCTCTCTTAATTCACTTTCGGAGGCTTTTTCACCTTTTTTTATGTCTTTGAATATGAAATCAGTCTCTGCCTGTATGAAAGAACTAAGCCCTTTTTTGAACTTCAGGGCATCATCAAGATCAACCATAATCTCAAAGTGTTTGCCTGCTTTTTTTATACGTGCTATAGTGTTAGTCATTTTGCTTCTATAATTCCTTAATATTCTCGCCTTCCAGTTTCTTTAGTTTTGCACTCTCTTTGTCAATATAACCGAGCTCAAATCTTTTGATATTGAATTTGCTTCCCTGTATTTTTTCAAATATCTCCAGCGCAAGTTTTACACCCTGTTTTATTGTAAGAGTCTGCTTGTATTTATCCCTTAATTCTTCCCTTATCTTGTCATCATTCTCTCCTATCACGTTTGCGTGGTATGAAAGATAGTTTCCGGTGACATCACTCACAAAAACTTCTGCTTTCTTTCCGTTTATTCCAGCAATCATCATTGAGACTCCAAAAGGCCTTGCTCCTCCATATTGTGTGAACTGCTGCTTCATGTTTGCAATCTCTTTTATAACAAGTTCAGGTTCTATTGGAGAATTATAGGTTACTCTATGCTGCTGTGAAAGCACCTGTGCTTTTTCTATAAGTATCCTTGCATCTGAGAGTATTCCTGCAGAACTTGCTATAACATGTGAATCAATCTCAGATATCTTGCTTGCTGACTCTTTAACAACGAGTCTGTCTTCTGTCCTTTTGTCAGATATTATGAATACCCCATCAGTGCAGACCATTCCTATGCTTGAACTTCCAAGTCTTACTGTCTTTTCAGCATATTCTACCTGCAGCAAATGACCCTCTGGAGAGAACATAGTCGCAGTCCTGTCATATCCCATTGCTTGGTGTTGCATATCCATTGGCATGTCCATCTTTAGAATTTAATAATCCTTATTTAATTTTCTCTTCTCAATCTAAAATCATAAAAATTCACAATTTATAAAGTTTTGGATAGAAAGTTCCATTACTTTTTCCCTAATCCCCTGAGTGTCCCACTGACCTTCAGCACTTCCATTTTTTCAGGAAAAATAACAAGGCTGGCTCTTACAAGCTCCACTGCCTCTCTATTCACGCAAATTATGTTCTCTGGTTTTTTTTCATCCTTTGATATGAATCTTAGCCCGCATTTGCTCTTTCCAAGTATTCCTGAAAAATCCAAAATTGCTCTTTCAATGTTCTCTTTTAGGTTTCTTCCGGTACTTGCTTTTACTAGAAGGTATCTTTTGTTTTCTTTATGTGATGGAATTAACGCTTTCATGATTTATTAAGGAAAATTCAATATAAAAAACTTCTTAATTATTAATTTCTCATCCTGAAAACATATTTAAACTGAATCCTCTAATTACTTTTATAAAAAGGGGAATTGATTAATTATTAGAATGGAAATCTGTACTGTGGGAGGTTATGAAGAAGTGGGAAAGAATATGACTGCTGTCAAAATCGGAGATGATGTAATCATTTTTGATGCAGGAGTTTATTTGCCTCCTCTGGTTGAATTGCAGGAGCAGGAAGCCCACATAAACTATTCTGAAGACATGCTCAGGGCTGCAAAAGCCATCCCAAATGACCTGGTTCTTGATAAGCTTGGATGGAAGGACAAAGTAAGGGCAATTGTAATAGGCCATGCACATCTGGACCATGTGGGAGGATTACCCTATCTTGCACACAGATATCCCAAGGCAGAGATACTCGCAAGCCCCTTTACAATGGCGGTGCTTGAAGGAATACTTAAAGACGAGAAAATAAGCATGAGGAACAGAAGAAGGATAATTAATGAGAATACAACCTACAATGTGAGAGGAAAATCAGGGAATCTTAAATTGGAATTCATAAACACGACCCACTCGACAATCCAGTGTCTTTTTATTGCATGGCATTCTTCCGAGGGGATATTCTTCTATGGTCTTGATTTTAAATTTGATAACCACCCCATAATTGGCCTACCTCCTAATTACAAACGCCTAAGAGAATTGGGCAAATCAGGAGTAAAGTGTCTTGTTGTAGATGCTCTTTATTCAGATACAGACAGAAGGACAGCAAGCGAGAGAATTGCAAGAAATCTTCTTGAGGATGCCCTTGGAAATATTCATGACAGGAATTCTGCACTTTTTGTCACTACATTTTCTTCACATATTGCAAGGTTGAAAAGCATAGTAGAATTCGGGCAGAAGACACGCAGAAAGATAGTTTTCCTTGGAAGGAGCCTAAATAAGTATGTTGAAGCGGCAATAAGTGTAAATCAATGTCCTTTCAGGAACAAGGTTGAGATAATAAGGTATAGGCGTCAGATAAATTCCTTTCTCAAAAAAGTTGAGCAAAATAGGGGAGAGTATCTTATTGTATGTACAGGACATCAGGCAGAAAAAGGTTCAATACTTGACAGGATTGTAAGTGGTGAGACTCCTTTTAGGTTTAGAACAGGAGATAATCTGATATTCTCCTCAAGTGTAATCCCTGTAGCAGTTAATATAAATGCACGTGAAAAAATGGATTCAAAATTAAGAAGAGCAGGAGTTAGAGTTCAGACAGATGTTCATGTTTCAGGTCATGGGGGAAGAGAAGATCTCAGGGATTTGCTTGATATGCTGAAACCAGAACATATAATTCCGGCCCATGGTTCCCTGAAACAGGAAGCACCCCTGATTGACCTGGGCAAAGAAATGGGATATAAATTTCAGGAAAACTCTCATTTGTCCTCAGATGGCAAGGTCATAAAAATTTAATATTGGAACAAGATGGCAAAGATAAATGATGAAATTGTTGGAGGTCTTGTATCTGCCTTATCTCGCGGAGAAAAGCTTGAAAAGGCAATGATGACTTTTTTTAATGCAGGTTATGAAAAAGACGAGATAGAAGTTTCTGCACAGGAAGTCTACAAACAATTGGGACCTCAGGCAATGGGAACAAAAAGCGCTCTTCAGGAGACAATAGATAGTGCCGCTGTAAAAGCAGGTGTTGAGCAACCCAAGGATTCTTCTGAAGAGAAGAAACCAGAGACTCCTGAACAGATTGCAATGAGAAAGCAAATAGCCCTACAGAAGCCAAGCCCCTCTAACGATAAAAAACCAGTTCTTCCCCCAATACAATCCAGGCAGAACCAACCTTCTCAGATTGTTTCACAATACGGCCCTCCAACTAAGTCCAATGGTTCCGATAAAAATGAAGAGGACATTACAAACAAGATAGAAGCTGCAATAAAGAAATTACGTCCTGTAAACATCCCCTCAAGAATAGAGATAGTTCACAAAAATTCTGAATTTTCTGCTAAATCCCCTCAGAAAGTCTCGGCTTACTATTCGGACACTCCAAAATCAGTCAATAAGTCCGTAACATATGTCCTTCTTGCAATACTTCTCCTTCTTTTGGGAGCACTCATAGGAGTCTTCCTATTCAAGGATGACCTCATAAAGATGTTCAATAACATAGGATTGGGTTAAATATAATAACTAGTGATGCTTCTGAATATTGGTATGTCGAGTTCAGTCTATCAACCAGCAGAAGATTCCTATATGATGTCAAATATACTTAGAGAGAGAATACCTCTGCTTCTTGAAAAGAAACCAGAACTTAAGTTTCTTGAGATAGGTGCCGGTTCAGGAATACATCTTGAGACTGCCCTCAGTTCAGGAATTAAAAAACAGAATATCTTTTCTTCAGACATAAACCCTGCCTCAGTATCTCATTGCAATTCCATTGGTTTCAATTGTGTTCAGTCTGATTTGTTTGAATACATAGAGGGAAGATATGATATAATAATATTCAATCCACCCTATCTCCCTGATGATTCTGATGAACCAGAAGACTCTAAAGTTTCCACGACAGGAGGGGCCAAAGGAATTGAGATAGTCATAAGGTTTTTGCAAAGCGCAAAAGACTTTCTTGAGAAAGAGGGGAGCATATTTCTTATAACGAGCACCCTTGCAGAGGAAATTGACTTTGGTAAACTGGACTATTCTGCTGAAGAGCTTGGATGTGAGAAAATGTTCTTTGAAAGGTTGTGCATATGGGAACTTAAGGTTAAGACAAGTTAAGATTTAATTATTATATAAACACTTAAATACTTCTTTGCATTGTTTGGTCTATGCAAGGAAATGTCGTGTCTATGCCTTATTCTAAAAAATATGTTCATTGGATGAGTCCTGAAGAGATAGAGATTGCTGAAAGGAAATACCCTCTAGATGAGGCATTAAGGACAGACCCAAATATTGTAGTCAATTTTCCAGCCTTGTCTCCTTCTGGAAGACGAATTACAAAAAGAGAGTATGATGAAAAAATAGGAGAATTTCTTGGTTACAGGTTTATAAAGTACACAAAATTAAAGGGATTAGCAAAACTAATAAACTTTTTTAGGAATTAAGGGTTATCTCTGCATGATTCTTCTTCCGAAGAGGATTCTCCCTATAAAGGGTCTTTTTGGAACCTCCATTGAAGGTTCAGCATAGGTGATGCTGGATTGTGCAAGATTCTTTTCTGCAGGTCTTAGTCCGGTTATTTTTATGTTTGGGTGACAATCTGTTATTTTAGGATATATCTTGTTCAATGCTTCAAAAGCATTTATTGTTTTCATCGCATGTTCTTTTATCGCACTTTCATACCCTTTATCCCCGGGGTTATATAACTGCGCCCTATTTTTGTTCTTTCCAAGGAATCTTCCGATTGAACCAACACAATCTTCTTTGTTATTTGGATTACGCTTACCATCATTATTGAAATCTATAAGATAACTATCCATGTTATATGGCATTATCTGTGCTCCTCCTATTGCTCCTGCATGAGAGCTCTTGTTTTTGAAAACATCTCTATCAAGGATAATATTGTCTGTTGTGTCAGAACATAACTCCAGATACGCTTTGAGATTTTTATAAAAGGATTCTCTTTTCTCTTTTCCTCTGTGCAAATACTTTGATACTAATGCATTGAAGGCATTATATTTTCCTGTGTTTCTTCCTCTTTGTGATTCAAGCTCAAACATTGAT
>CAZFSJ010000043.1:0-5495 GCA_964521605.1 Candidatus Woesearchaeota archaeon | reverse complement strand
AGGTCCATCTGTTCTAATAGTGTAGGTCCTTTATAACAAGCCATCTTGTCAGATTTCTTTACAATATTATCTCCCATCAATCCACTTACCGCAAGGAAAGGTGTTGTGTCTGGGTTTATTCCAACCTGTTTAAGCAATTTAGAAACATCTTCCTTAACCTGGTTGAATCTGTCTTCTTTGTATTCAACAGCATCCATTTTGTTAACTGCAATAGCAAGATTCTTTACACCCATTGTTCTCAGAAGCCATAGGTGTTCTGTTGTCTGTGGCTGTACACCTGCAGGAGCGGCAATTACAAGGAATGCAGCATCTGCCTGTGAAGCTCCAGTAATCATGTTCTTAACAAAATCTCTGTGACCAGGTGCATCAATGATTGTAATCTCATACTTCTGAGTTATTAATTTTCTGTATGATAAGTCTATTGTAACTCCTCTTTCTCTTTCTTCTTTAATATTATCCATGACATAAGCAAACTCAAATCCCTGCTTTCCGAATTTTTCAGCTTCAGCTTTAAGTTTTGTCATCTCCTGTTCGCTTACAGAACCACCGTCAAACATTGCTCTACCTACACATGTAGATTTACCAGCATCAACGTGTCCCACGAACACTACATTCATAGTTGGTTTTTCTTTTGCCATGTTTAGTTAATAAAAAATTGAGTTTATAAACTTTTTGTTTTTATTTTGTATCTCTTCTTTTATGGACAATTCATCGACGGAAACTTAATAATTCACTTTTCTATGTCTTTATAATACAAAGTCTTTTCCAGACTTGATTTCATGACCGCTTCTCCTTTTTCCAGGTGGACATCTGCCTGTTCTGTTCCCTGCTTTAGTCCAAATCTGAATGGATTCCAGTCCCCTGTGGCAGCTACTTTCCCTCCATAGAAAAGTCCTGCCTTGAGAATAATTCCCACTGCCAAAAAACCATAACCAGGATATAATATTGCTTTTGCTGTATCAAGGACATCTTTAGTCTTTATCTGACCATTAAGATAAGAACCCATTCCCTGGCTATAATCTTCTTCTATAACCATCATCCCCTTTAGTAAAAATTGTTTATAAACTTAATCATAATATAGGAAAAACCTTCATTAACCGCACTTTTTTATAAGCCCTTCATATTCTGACTTTTTGTCCTGAACGCCCAAAACCATCCTCTGTTCATATCCCCCTGCACTTATGCTTATGTGATAATTCTTTTTTGATTCATCATACCCTATTATGTTTATCCCCTTGCCATTATGGGATTTTCTAAACGTTCCAGGAATAATCCTGTTAACAAACTCTAATGCATCGAGTCTTTTAAGAACCGGACAAATATCATTTGGGACGTTGCTTACATTCCCACATTTCTTTCCATATATATTTTTTACATCCTTTGATTTCACTTTTTTTGTCATTTTATATCTTCAAAAATTCAGGCAGACTGTAAAATATCTTCCGATATCTCGCAGAAACATATTCAGGGGTCAAATCTTTTCTTATTCCTGGAATATTTTCTATCCTTTCAAGATGCTTTTTTTTGATGCCAATATCCTGAGAAATATGTTCAAGACTCACCCCAAGTTTATGATTGTTAAAATCTTTTACAACTATCCTTCCATCATAATCATATCCAAGATTAGAAGTCAATATTACATGTTTGTTAAATTCTTCAGAATAATACATGATTGAATTAGATTCACGGTCCATGTCTTTGTTGGGAGTTTTATATCTTATGGAAATAATTCTTGGATCATGCTCGTCTTTCTTAAAAGTAAGTTTTGCTTTTAGAGCATCAAATCTGGAGGGCAATCTCTTGAGAAATCTCGCTCTGTTGCTCCCATCCACAACTATCCTAAGTTGAGGTAAAATTATTTCTTTGGTGCCTTTATTTTCCACGTCTTTCTCAAAAAAAACCATGATTTAAAAATTTAATGGAAAATTTGAGTTACTATCTATTGTGAATAAATTGGCAAGAGATTTCCAAGAAAATCAGAAAGTTCATTTGATTCCTCACTTCTATAAAATTCCTTAGGGTCCTGTTTCATCTAGTCCAGTTTTTCTTGAACAGAAGAAAAATATTTTTTCATCTCAATTGCTTGTTCTTTAGAAAGTTTAGGGTTCCATTTTCCAGAAGATTTGATTATCTCAATAAGATAAGGGGTAAAAAAGTATGAACCCCCCTCATCAATAATAGAGTCTAAAGATTTATTAATATTCTGAAAAAGCCCCTTTGCACAATCAATCCAGAATTCACAGTTTTCACTCATATCTTTTCTTGCATTAATATAATCAGTAATTCCTGCAAGTGCTATTGAATATTTAAAATCATCTTCATGTTCCATTCATACCAAAGAAGAATATTGTTTATAAAAATTATTGTAATAAAATTAAATGTATATTTACTGATTCTCTGCTAATCCCTTACGTTCTCTTATCTTCCTTATAACATCGTCCTGAAGTGATACAGGAATCTTCTCAAACTGCTGGTCTAGCAATGAGGATGTTCCACGTCCCTCGGTAGCGCTTCTTAAATCGCTTGACCATCCAATCATCTCTGCAACAGGAATCTTTGCCTTCACCTGGGCCATTCCCATCTCCTGTGTCATGTCAAGCATTTGTCCCCTCTTTCCTCCAACTAGTTTTGTAGCAGCACCCATGAAATTTTCAGGTACTTCTATTACGTGTATCTGCATAGGCTCAAGAAGCGTAGGACTTGCAGCCTTCATTGCATCAGTTATAGCCTCTCTTACAGCAGGATATACCTGTGCAGGTCCCCTGTGTATAGCATCCTCGTGAAGTTTTATGTCTTCAAGTGTGACTCTCATTTTCATACATGGTTCTCTTGCAAGAGGTCCCTGGTCCATTACCATCTCAAATGCATCCAGTATCATCTCTATAACTTCACCAATGTGCACTTCTCCTCTTGTTTCATCAAAAAACATGTTTCCTTTGTATATGTCCTTTACATTTCTTATTTCATCACTTCCCCATCCTATCTTTGAAAGAGTGTTAACAACAGAATCGCTTTTCTTCTTGACTCTTCCTTCTGGAAGTTCACCTGTGTCAATAAGCTGTGAAAGCTCATCACTCAAAGGTTCAACTTTTATAAAAAAACTATTATGTTTGTTTGGGCTCCTTCCTTCATAAGCCTGTCCTGAAGATTTTCCCACAGATTCTCTGTATACAACAATAGGGTTTGAGGTTTTTACATCAAGTCCTTTTTCAGTCTTTATTCTGTTTTCAATTATCTCCAGGTGTAGTTCACCCATACCAGATATAAGACTTTCACCTGTTTCCTCATTGATTGCGACTTTTATTGAAGGGTCTTCTTTTGAAACCTTTCTGAGTATTTCTATAAGTTTAGGAAGATCGGCTGTCTTTGTAACTTCAATTGATTTTGTAATTACTGGCTGGAATATGTGCTTTATCTCCTCAAAAGGAGTTTGTTCACGTGTTGTTATTGTCTCACCAACATCAAGGTTCAATCCACTAACTGCAAGAACATTTCCTGCAGGCACGCTCTCCAATTGTTCGGGTTTTATACCATTATAAATAAGCACCTGTTGTATCTTCCCTGCCTGCTTTGCATTATTCGCGTAAATGTCAATTCCACTTTTCATTGTTCCAGAATATAATCTTCCTGCAGATATCTCCTTCCCAGAACGAGGGTCAATAACTATTCTAGTTATAACAAATCCAAGCTCTCCATTCTTATCACATCTTAAAAGGTTCTTTCCAAACTCGCTTTCAGGATCTCCTCTCCATATTTTAGGTATTCTGTATCCCTGCGCATCTATTGGGTTAGGAAGATGTTTTACTGCCATGTCCAGCACAACTTCATAAAGAGGAGCATTGTTCCATACCCATTTGTCTCTTTCTTCCTGAGACATGCTCCCATCATAAAGGCTATAAATATCTTTGAAACTTATCTTCTTTTTCTGCATGAATGGTATTGACAATGCCCAGTTCTCCCTTGCAGAACCAAACGCAACGCTCCCATCTGCAACATTCACTTTAAATTTAGGTGCAAATTCCTTTTCAGCAATTTGATCAATAAGATGATTGAATCTCTCTATTATTTTTTTGAATCTTTCCTGCATCTGTTCTGGTGTGACTTGCAATTCATTTATGAGCCTGTCAACTTTGTTTATGAACAATACGGGTTTTACTCTTTCTTTAAGTGCCTGTCTTATTACGGTTTCTGTCTGGGGCATTATTCCCTCAACAGCACAAACCAGCACAAAAGTTCCATCAATAGCTCTCATAGCTCTTGTAACATTTCCTCCAAAATCTACGTGTCCTGGAGTGTCAATAAGATTTACAAGATATTCTTCTCCCTGGTAACTGTGAACCATGGAGACATTTGCAGCATCAACGGTCATAAGTCTTTCCTGTTCATCAGAATGTTGCCATGTAGCCATACCTCCTTCAAGTTCACCTGCATTCTTTGCAGCCATCATACCTGCTGCAGCAAGAAGATTATCAGTAAATGCGGTTTTACCATGGTGAATATGTGCACTGGTAGCAACGTTTCTTATATTCTTCTGGCTTGCAACCAGTCTCCTTATCTTATCTAAACTTGTTTCTTTGTCTGCCATTTTATGTTTTAAAGCGGACCCCTGAAAGAACTTTTGTTCTTTCTTTGTCTGCCATTTTATTAGTGTTTAACAAAATTAGTTTAAAAACTTTACTTATGGATTTTTAGGAGAAAAAATCAAATAGAAAGAGGTATCTTTTCCTTTTTTCTTAACATTACATCAAATTTCCTATCTCCATCCATGTCAAAATAAAACCAATCATAAAATGATTTTTCATACCTGTTTGTCTTGACTGCAAACGCATAGGGTTCCATTCTGTATTTTGTCCCTCTCTTTGCAATTATTTTTGTCATTGCAGCCAAATCTGGTATTCCATCCCGGTCCATATCAAAGAAGAGAGTCATTACGCTGTCCTTTTTATCCTCAGATGCATACAGGATATTTTCTTTGTAATCCCCAATCCTGAAAGATTTCTCTTTTGGAAGTTTATCAAAGACGCTCTCCTGCTCTTTTGAACATGCTCCCGTAAGAATTCCAACCATTGCTATTGTCAGAAGAGTTTTTTTCATTTTTCCAAAAATTGGAGGTTGTATATAATATTATGTGTGGTCACAGTAATTATTTGGAGGAACTATATTACTTACCTTATATGTTTGTTTAAATTTTTCTATAATCTCATCGGGTGGACTACCCATAAATCCCAATATGGGAGCAAGAGCTTCATGTGGACAGCTATGTCTCAATATTCTCTTTCCAGATTTATCCCCTATAACTTCTCCTTTTGGAGTTCTCCATTTGGTTATTTTAAAATCGTATTCCCCTTCCCTGCCCTTCTCCAGAGGAGGATTATATTTTATGCGAAAATTAAGTATCTCTGCACCATGCAGGTCAATGCATTCAAGGACTTCTTCAAATTTGTTTCTGACAATATCTTCAAGGCTCAAGATTTGTTCACGCGTTGGTTTCCAGT
>CAZFSJ010000042.1:0-5531 GCA_964521605.1 Candidatus Woesearchaeota archaeon | reverse complement strand
TGTAAGGTAAAGTATGTCTTCAACTTCAAGTTCAATTTCAGCAAAAGTTGTATAAAACTCCTTGCTATCTTTCATAAGCACAGGTTCATTTATCTTTTTACTTATTATTCTCACTCCCTTTTCCTCATCAATCTTGCTTGTTATCTCTTCCAGAGCTTTTATAAGATGCTCGGCTGGTTTCCCTATTATTTCCAGTATCAATAACGAACGTATTCCTTTTGCAAAAGGTTCTTTTTCACTTGAATTCTGTTTTTTCATTTTTTCCCTTCCTTAACATAAACAAGAAGACAATCAATAGAGAGAATGTTATCAGCCCATAGATTATAAACTTGTTTTTATTTAGTTCCTTATCACCCTCCGTTTTTATATCTTTTGGACTTGAAGTCTCTTTAGAAGAACTAAGAACAATTGTTTTTATTTCGTTGTCTGTTATTTCGGAGGTTATTTCAATTTCCTTTTCTGATTTATAGGGTACTTGCTCCTCTTCATTTGTTTTTTCTTCTGTTTCAGAGGGGGTCTCATGAATCTCCTCTCTTTGAATATCTTCCTCCTCCTGAGCATTAGAGGAGGTTTCTTTTTCTCCATCCACGCACGCAAGTCCCTGTTGTTTTATATTTTCAAGCGTGACTTCTCCTATGCCACTTACATCTATAAGTTCATTAACGGATGTAAATGGGCGGGTGTCAATTATTGCCTGTGCTTTTACAGGGCCTATTCCTGCAAGAGCATCCAGCTCTTCAAGAGAAGCAGTGTTTATGTCAATTTGATTTTTTGCACAGGTTGCAGATATTGAAGAAATAGAAATAAAGAACACTACAACCACAAATAAATTTCTGGGGATATTCACTTTTTTTCAAATACCTCCTTCAATGTATCTTTCATACTGTGATACTCCCTATACTCAATGTTAAAACCCCTCAATAGAGAATTGACTCTATTGTCAATATCCTCCTGAAATTTCCTGTCCAATGACCTGAACCTGTCATCAAACAGATATTTTTTATTTATAGGAACCTTGAAAAGATAATCATAGGTTTCCATATGTTCAAGTATAAATGGTTCTAATGCCTTGCTTCTTCCAAATTTGTTAACATAATATGCATAATTATCCAAAAGGCTTCTGTCACATACAAGATAATCGCATTTTCCACTTCTTTCTATCTCTCTTATATACTGCGTGGCAAGTATCCATCTCTGTGCATCTCTTGTTGTATTTTCATTTACTGGAAGAGGGCAATCTCTTGAGACCTCAAGAACAACATCCACGTTGCAGCTCTTCTTTTTCAGCGCAGATACAAGGGTATGAACAAGAGTAGTTTTTCCCGTTGCATGAGTCCCTATGAAAGCAATCTTTTTTGTTTTATTTTCCTCTACCATTTTTTCTTAAATTATGCTAATTTTTAAAGGATTATTGTCCTGTAAACTGTTTATTGGGATTTGTTATATTTCCCTGAAAAATCAATATATTCAACTTCAGTCTTTCTTCCATTCTTTACTGCTTTTGCAATCAATATCTTTGAGAAAACTTTATTTTCTAGCATCCAGAAGCACATGTCTTTCTCAACTTTATCGAGATATCCATTCATTTTCACTTCAATCCCTATGACATCAAATTCCCCCTCTCCTCTTTCCTTTGAAGTCCCTTCAACTCTCTTGAAGCATATGAAATCAGGAAAACCCGTACCTAAAACCATTACCTTCTTAAAAGGATTATATTTTCTTTTTGCCGGGACAATTTTGTTCTTGGAATAATCAATAGTATTCATCCATTTTCCAACAACCCATCCCATCTCTTCCAGATGTTGTCTGACCTTTGCTTCAAATCTTGCACCAGCGGCCCTGTTCTTCTTTCCCTGTTTTGAATAATTGATAGGTTTTTTATTTTTCTTTTCCTCTGGGAGTTCATTCACTTCTTCCTTTTTCATAAGATTACCTATAGGAGGAGGTTTATATTTTTTTAGAATCGGTTCCTAAGCCCATTAAGGTTATCTAAATAGCCTGTTGAATATCATTCCTATTGCAATTATTATAAGAACAATTGGCAACCATGGCACACTTAAAGTAAAAATATCAAGGTCGTTCAGGAGCCAGAGAGCCGCAAATATAAGTATTATAAATCCAAGTATTGGGAATCTTCCTCTCCTTCTTCTGTATGCCTCTGCCATGTTTTTTCTAATTCAATACATTTTATATATTTATCTCTCCCACAACATTAATATATCATGTTTTCTTTTTGCCTACCATGGTATGGAGGTGCATTTCTGCAAACACCCTTAAAAAGAATAGTTTTTCATTGATTCTCTCAGGAGGGGTTGCACATGGAATTGCACATATTGGAGTAATAAAATTTCTTGAAGAGAACCACCTTTTTCCCAATGAGATACTGGGAACATCAATGGGTGCGTTAATAGGTGCTTTATACTCCATAGGTAAGAATACAAGCGAGATAACCGACCTGTTAAAAGAGGCAGAAAACATAAAGCTCTTCAAAGCGAAAATTCACTGGGAGGGTATTGAATATACTGTTCTTGAAGGTTTCCTCAAGAAGATATTTGGAAAGCTTAAGATGAAGGACACAAAGATAGACCTCAAAATAATGACTACTGAAATTGTCACAGGTCAGGGCAAATTATTCACAAAAGAGGATGATGTGCTTGTGCTGGATGCAGTGCGCGCTTCAATCTCACTTCCGGGAATATTTGAATTCAAGAAAATAAAAGATAAATATTACATGGATGGGGGAGTATTTTCCAACCTTCCAATAGAATATGCTAAAAAGAGCAACATAAAGGTTGCTTCAAATGTTATTAATCAGAATCTCAAACTTAATTACAAAGAGGATAGCATAATAAAAAAGATTGCATCAAATTTCAGCATTTATTATCATCTTTCATATTACCTTATGGAGAATCAGACATATTCCAAGACGAGATTCATAAAAAAACTCCTTCTTATAGAACCAGACCTTTCTTCACAAAAAAGGTACACTCTTGAGGATTATCAAAAATCAATAGATATAGGTTATAGGTCTGCAAAAAAAGCAATAAAGATTCCAGGAAAGAAAAAATCTCCTCCCCCCTTAAAATAATCAGAATTTGAATCCTGAAAATATTCCATAGAAATCAAAGAGTATACCCAATGTGCTTATTATTGTAAGAAAATATCCAATAATTTTTAATGATTTAGATTTGCTTTTTGAAAATTTCATTCCAAGGTATAAAAGTATTACAAATCCAAGTATGCTCAGTATGTAAAATAATATCTCGCTTGCCATTTTTTTATATAAAGATTAAAGGTCTCTTGCCTGAAGAGTCCTTCTTCCGTTTGCCTTCGCCCTTTTTATTCCTTCAAAAAGGATGTCTTCAACTTTTCTTTCAAGTGCCATCTCAACTTCATCTGCAACACTGCTTATCGCATCCTCTTTGTCAAGCTCTTTGACCCTTGGACGAATGTTTGATTTTATTATTAGTCCCATAATAGATTATAAAAGAATTTCATTTATTAATTTTTCTTATTTTGCAAATGCAATTACAATTCCTCCTATTACAATAAGTGCTGCTCCAACCCAAGACTGCCATGTAACTTTTTCTCCAAGAAATATAAATGCGAGCAAAAGAGCAAAAACAACGCTCAGCCTGTCAATAGGAACTATCTGTGAGACTTTTGCTCCTTTTAGTGCAACAAAATAAAACATCCATGAAAGTGCTCCTGCAATGCCTGAGAGTATTATGTAAAAAAGGGCTTTGTTATTTATTAAAATAGTTTTGAAATCATGGAGTTTTCCCTCAATTAAAACAACCCCTATGAGGAACACCGCCATGACAATTGCACGTATTGCAGTTGCAGTGTGAGAATCAATGTTCTGCAGTCCAACTTTTCCAAACACTGCCACAAGCGCAGCAAATATTGCTGATAAAAGTGCAAATATTAACCAGTACATTGTTTCCTCTTTTTGTTTTTAGATTGCTTTTTTATTTTTTCCTATTTTCTTTCTTTTTTTCCTCTGATTTCTCTTCGCTACCCTCTGGCCTCATCAGTGGAAATATAACACATTCCCTCAGGGGTTTTCCCATGAGGAAGGCAAATAATCTTTCACTCATCCCAAACCCGCATGTTGGAGGCATCCCATATTTAAGGGCTTCAACAAACCCTTTGTCATGTTCCATGCTTTCATCATCTCCCGCTTCTTTTTGCTTTGCCTGTTCAATGAATCTTTGTTCCTGATCTAAAGGATCGTTAAGTTCAGAATAACCATTTCCCAATTCGCTTCCTGCAATTATCACCTGAAACTGCTCCACTTTTCTCTTGTCCTCTGGATTTCTCTTTGCCAAGGGGGAGAGTTCAACAGGCTGTCCAGTTAAAAACCCTGGTCCTGAAAGTTTCTTTCTGCAGTATTTCCACAGCTGATCAACCAGTCTCCATTTATCAACAGAATCATCAAAATCAACTTTCAGTTCATTAAGTTTTTTCTTTATTTCTTTTACATCCGCTTTGTATATATCAATATTAGTATATTTTTTTATGACAGATTCAAAATCATATCTCTCCCACTTTTTTGATAAATCAACTTTGTGTCCGTAAATATCAAATTTCAAAGTTCCAAATACTTCCTTTGCAATTTTTTTGTACATTTCCTCTACAATTTTCATCCCATCTTCGTAATTTGCATACCCCCAGTAGAATTCCATCTGAGTATAATCCTGCAGGTGTTCCATGTCCATCCCCTCATTTCTGAATTGTCTCCCAATCTCAAATGTTTTTTCATATCCTGCAACCATGAGTTTTTTTTGCCATAGCTCTCCCATTGATATTCTGAGGTACACATCAAGGTCAAGCGCGTTATGATGGGTTCTGAATGGTTTTGCTGCTGCCCCTCCTGCAGAACTTTCAAGAACGGGCGTTTCAACTTCTAAAAATCCCTTTTCAAGAAGGAAACTTCTTATGGTGTTCCAGAACTTTGATTTTTTTATGAACATATCCTTTATTTCTTCATTCATTAAAATGTCAAGATATCTTTTTCTGTATCTATCTTCGTCGTTTTGCAGGCCTTTCCATTTTTCAGGCATTGGCAATATTGATTTTGAAATTATTTCCAGCTTCCTGACAAGTATGGATATCTCTCCTGTCTTTGTTTTTATTATCTCTCCCTCAACACCAACAAAATCTCCAGCATCAGCATATTTTTTAAAAAATTCTCTGACTTTTTCAGGAGTTTCCTTTTCCTGAAGAACTATCTGTATTTTTCCCATACCATCCTTAAGAACGCAGAAAGCAATTTTTCCCAAATCTCTCTTTGTCATTAATCTTCCAGCTGTCTTGACTTTGCTTTTTATTTTACTTTCAGAACATTCAAGGCAGGTTTGCTTTTTATCATACCTGTCAGGATAGGGATTTACCCCTTCTTTTTTCCTTAGCTCTTCAAGTTTTCTTATTCTTTCTCCTGTTATCTGGTCTTCTCTGGACATTTTATCTGTAAATTTCTAATGAAAATTTATTTTATTTTCACATTATTATAAACCTCTTATTCTTCT
>CAZFSJ010000041.1:0-5695 GCA_964521605.1 Candidatus Woesearchaeota archaeon | reverse complement strand
CTTTACTGCATTTGTCAGGACTTCGTCCGCAATCTTGAATGCGGTCTGAAGAGGCAAATCCGGTGCCAATTCAAGAAGCTTATCATTTGGTATCACTATTAAAGTATCTACAATTGCCTCGAGTTTCTCAAGACCATTCATGGCATTCTCTATTCTTTTCCTTCCTTCTATTGTAAATGGAAGGGTCACGATTGCAATTGTTAGTGCTCCCTGTTTTTTTGCAATTCCTGCAACAACTGGCGCTGCACCAGTTCCCGTACCTCCTCCCAATCCACAGGTTATGAATATCATATCACTTCCGGTTATTCTCTTTTTTATCTCTGATTCTGATTCTTTTGCGGCCTCCTGACCTACCTGTGGGTTGCTTCCTGCGCCCAATCCCTGGGTAAGTTCACGACCAATGAGTATTTTCTGGTCTGCGTTTGCGTAGAGAAGATCCTGTGCATCTGTGTTTAATGCTATTAATTCCCCTCCTTTTATTCCAATCTCTCTCATCCTGCTCAGGGAATTATTACCTCCTCCTCCAATACCCATTATCTTTATCTTGGCAGACTGTTTTTTAAGGAGTTCTTCAAGTTCCCTGTCAATTGCATGAAGGTCCTGTGAAAGAGAATTGTAAGAATCATCCTCTTCATGTGAATTTTCCATAACCAAAAGAAGTTCTTTTGGTTTTTAAGGATTATTGTTGTTTTTTAGTGAAATATTTTGGTTTTCCAACAAGATGATACTTTAAATTGGAAGGAATCTCATGAGAAATCCACTTCATACGTTGTTTTGTTGGAAAATAGACCAATTCAATATCTTTAGAGACTTTTCCTGAAGCTTTTGCATCCTTTAGTATTTTCTTAAATCTCATAAGGTGAAGGGGGTAGGATACAATAGCATATTTTCCAGTTGTTCCCTCTGGAAACGATTCAAGAATGTTCTCTATTGAATTAACTGAACGAATATCAACACCAAGCATCCAGTCTGTCTTTTCCATAAGATAATCATACATGCTTTTGTGAAAGTCTAACTTCTCTTTTCCAGGGTTTTTCTCATATCCAAGGGCAATGTTTGTGTCAGGACCTAAACCGGAGATTAGCGCTTTCCTGGGAAGATTATATTTATTTACAATCTCCATTGCTTTATCTGCTCTTATTATGTTCTCAGTATCATCGCAGGTTGGAATTATGACTGCCTTTATGTCTTTCAAATTATCCAAGTTTTTCATATTAATAATTGTGAAAGAAAGTATATAAATATTGGTATTTTATGTAACTTAAAAGTAAGTACATTTATTCTTTATTCTCTGTTTTTTGTTCTTCTTTGTTTTCAGAAACAGGTTGTTTTGGTTTTTCCTGGACTTCTTTTATTTCCAATTCAAGTCCAAGCATCTCTTTGTATTTATCCTTGAAAAGTCCTGCAAATTCCTTGAATCCTTTTTCTGCCTCAAGAAGAAGTTTCTTGTCTTTTATCTCATATTTGAAATCCATCCTGAAAAGGAATTCATTCAGGGCCTTTATTTTCTCATTTATGTCTTCAATTTTCCTTAGTATCTTTAGGTTGTAGATAACCTCTTTTCCTGCAAGAGGATTATTGAAATCAACCATTATCCTCCCTCCTGAAACTGTGAGGACTTTTCCTATCTTATTATCAAAGTTAAGGACTGCTCCGGGAATTGGGTTTACATTATGCTGAAGAAACACCTTAAGAGGTATCATCTGGATTAGTGAAGGGTCTCTAGGGCCAAAAGCTTTTTCCGGTTTAAGGTCAATTTCATAACTTCCAACTTCCTTTCCAATGAGAAATTCCTCAACGCCGGGAAGAAACATATCCTGTCCAAGACAAAATATGAAAGGCTTTGCAACCTGATTAGAGTTCATTTTCTTAAGCTCTTCTGCAATGTTGGAATCAAAAACTCCGCCTTCCTTCAATTTGCCTGTGAATTCAATCTCAATAAAGTCATTTTTTTGCAATGGCATGAAATCCTTTAAGTAAAAACGTTTATAAATGTATTTTTTTTGTTTAATTTATGGTGTTAAAAATAATCAATGCAACAGAGGCGAGAGTTGGAACAAACATTCTTGTTGAAGGTGTGCCATGTACTGTAAAAAGCATAGACATCTCTAAAACGGGGAAACACGGACATGCAAAGTGCAGAATTGAAGCTGTTGGAATAATCACTGGGGCAAAAAAGGTTTTTGTGGTTCCAGGACACGACAGACTTGAAGTTCCAAATGTTGAGAAAAGAAAAGGACAGATACTCTCAAAGGCAGAGGGAAAAGTAAGCCTTATGGACCTTGAGAATTTTGAGACAATCGAAGTGCCTTGTCCTGATCAGGGTGTATTTGATGAATTGCAGGAGAACGGAAACTGCGAATACTGGGACATTGAAGGTGAAAGGATAGTCAAGAGAAAGTTGTAAATCCTTAACAAGAAACCTTTAAAAACTAATTTTTCAATGATTTATAATGGCAAAAATACCTGAAGCGCAAAACAGGCTTTTCAAGAATGTATTTGTATGTAAAAATTGTAAGACAAAGAAAAAAGCAGACATACAGAAAGTACTAAAGGGAAAAGTCCAGTGCAGAAAATGCGGAAAAAGAGCTTTCAGGCCAATAAAGAAAAGTAAGTGATTGATTAGATAAATTTTTATAAATATTTCTTATAAAGGAATTTCATGGTAAGAAATTTAAGTCTTGTAACGCTTTCAGAAGAATTAAGACTTCTTGCTATTGCTTCAGAAAATAAAGAAGGGGTAATAAAAAAAGAGGAGATAATGAATAACGCCATTGACTTCAGGACCCAGGAAAGTTTGATAAGAATGGGTTACTTAAAACCCGTGGAAGGAGAGGAACTTCCATACTGTAACTGCAACATAACTGAAAAAGGAAGAGTTTACGCTAAGAATGCAGAATACCTGCTAAACAATTTAAGCATAAAGTAAACATTACACTTTTAAACCTAATTTCACTTCAAAGCAAGAGGTAAAAATGGATTATTTCACAATCATTGATTTAAGTCTGCTTGGATTATTTGTTATATTTATTGCAATATTCCTCTACGCAAAAAGAAAGAACCTGAAAAAAGAGGGACTTTTATTTTTGTATAAAACAACATGGGGAATGAAACTCATAGACAGGGTTGGAAAGAAGTACAAAAAGACTCTCAATACCATGAGTTATGTCATAATAGGGATTGGATACCTTCTCATGGGTGCAATAATATATCTTTTTGGAAAGATAGTCTATATCTATGTCGCATATCCTTCAGTAGTAAGGGCAATAAAGGTTCCTCCAATAACTCCTTTGGTTCCATACTTGCCACAGGCATTCAAACTTGACTTTCTCCCTCCATTCTATTTCACATACTGGATAATAATACTTGCAATAGTGGCAATAACTCATGAATTCATGCATGGAATATTTATGAGAAGATACGACATAAAAATAAAATCAACTGGCTTTGGATTTTTTCCTTTTTTCTTCCCCATATTCCTTGCGGCATTTGTGGAGCAGGATGAAAAGAGCATGGAAAGCAAAAGCCCTTTCAAACAGATGGCGGTTCTTGGTGCAGGAACATTTGCAAACCTTATAACGGGGATAATAGCTTTTGGGATAATGGTTTTGTTTTTTATGGCAGCCTTCACTCCTGCGGGTGCACAATTTAATACCTATTCATATGCGGCAGTTGGAATTGCCGGGATAACCTCAATAAATGGAATAAATGTCACAAACCCCACATACCAAAATATACTTGAGCTCTCAAACGAGAGCAGGTTAAACACAATAACCACTTCTGATAAAGAGGTATATCTTCTTAACAGGTCAAATATTGAAAATCAAAATTCAACGGCAGATTATCTCATACTCTATGACGATTCTCCTGCAATAAGGGCAGGCATTGAAGGAGTGATAATAAAAATTAATGGTATAAAGATAAAGGACTGGACATCTTTTGGAGATGAAATGATGAAATACTCTCCTGGAGACAACATAACAATAACAACTCTTCTTGATAATAAAAAAATTAAAAACTATAAGATAACTCTTGGAAAAAACCCGGAAAATTCTGAAAAGGCGTGGATTGGAGTGGGGTATGCGGAACAAAAAAGAAGCGGAATATTGGGCAAATTTATAGAAAGCTTATCTTCTTTCAGGAAGAATTATATTTATTATGAACCTTTATTTGGGGCAGCCCCATTCATATACAATCTTTTATGGTGGCTTGTATTGATAAGCCTGAGTGTTGCATTGATGAACATGCTTCCAATGGGAATATTTGACGGAGGAAGATTCTTTTATCTCACAATACTTAGTCTTACAAAGAGTAAGAAGAAGGCTGAATTATGGTTTAAGATATCCACAAATTTCCTTCTGTTTATATTCCTTCTACTTATGGTGCTTTGGGGTCTTAGTTTTTTCAAATAATTTTTAAAAGGAAATAATTTTTATAATACTCATGCTGGACAAGAATGTAAAAGAACTTCTGAAAAAACAACATTATGCAATCGTTGGCAGGAATGAACATTCAGCCGTGCAGATATGCAGATGGACGAAAAAATCCCTTAAAAACGAGGGGGTGTGCTATAAGGAGAAATTCTATGGAATAAAATCGCACCTGTGCTGTCAGATGACTCCAAGTCTTTATTGTCCAAATAAATGCGTTCATTGCTGGAGAGCAATTGAATACACAACGGGAGAAGAGATACCTAAAGAGAGTAAGATTGACCCTCCTGGGGAGATAATTGATTCTGCCATAAAGGCACAGAGAAAACTTCTGGAGGGGTTTAATATTGACAAACACTCAAAAAAGAAACAACTAAGCAGGGCAGACCAAAAGAAGTTAAAAGAAGCGCAGGAGCCAATGCAGTTTGCAATAAGCCTTTCGGGAGAACCAACCACCTATCCTTACGTTGGAGAGCTGATTGAAGAACTAAGAAAAAGAGGAAAGACGAGTTTTTTGGTAACTAATGGGTTATATCCTGAAAAATTAAAAGAACTTGAAAAAAAGAAACACCTTCCAACCCAGCTGTATATTTCAGTAAATACTCCTAATGAAGATTTATATAAAAAATTCCACAGAAGCATGATGAAGGATGCCTGGAAAAAACTGAATGAAAGCCTTGAATTCCTTTCAAAAGTTAGGGATAAAACAAGAACCGTGTTCAGAATGAATCTCGTAAAAGGGCTGAATATGCAACCAGAGCAGGCAAAGAAATATGCGGAAATGGTAAAGAAAGCAAATCCTCTGGTTGTTGAGGTAAAGGGATTTATGTCCGTGGGATTTGCAAGAAAACGGTTGGGTTATGAAAGGATGCCCACAAACAGGGAGATGGAATATTTTATAGATATTCTGCTTAAAGAGCTTGGAAATGGATGGAAACTTTTGGACAGGCATGAAAACTCAAGGGCATATGTGCTTGGAAATAGCAAAAAAGACCTGAAGATAAAAGATAATCAAATCTAACAATAAAACTTATAACCCCTTTTTCTTTTTTCATACAACCATGGCATGGAGTTTGTATGAAAAAGGGGAATTTCTGAAACCATTAGAGTTTTCAAACGGCAGGACACAGGAAGATGTTGTGAAAGATGTTGTTAAAGCTGTGAAAGATGGGAATCACGTGGTTTTCATACATGGAAAATGCGGAACTGGAAAATCGGCAATTGCTCTTAACATTGCCAAGGAACTTGGAAAAACGTCCATAGTT
>CAZFSJ010000040.1:0-5727 GCA_964521605.1 Candidatus Woesearchaeota archaeon | reverse complement strand
TTACAAGGATGCTTCTGCAGGATTATCAAATTGTATTTATTCTGCAAAGAGTGGTTTGCAATATGACATCACTCTTGCGGATAAGAGTACAGCAAGGGTCACAATGGGCACCCAGACAAAGCTGGTTAATGGAGTTCAAACGGTGGTATTTCAGACTTCAACAAATTGTGAACACACTAGCTATGATTTAAGATATGACAATCTATTAAAGCTTATTGTCCCAGGAGATAGAATAGATATTGTGTATGATGGAGATGATGGACATGGAGTAATCTTTGTCAGCTGGGTCCCAGGAAAGGAATATCAGGTAGCAAATATTTTTGACTGGAATGGGAATTCAATACTTTATGGGAATGTAGACTCATTAGGAAAGACATGCACTCAAAGTGATTTTTACTCAGACAAGAATTATTGCAAGTCTTATGAATACAGAACTTATGATCTAACTGTGCATGAACATCCAATCTATAGGCTGTGGCATCCGGTTTCAGCATAAAATTATTCTTTAGGAATTAATATCTTATCACCTATTTTAAGGCGAGTGTAATCCACTCCCGGATTTGCATCTATTATCTTTTGAACATCATTTCCTGTTCCATAAAATCTTTTTGATAAACTGTAAAAAGTATCTTTTGCGCTTTTTATAACGTACCACTGAGATTTTTCTTTATCTGTCTCTTTTTGCATTTCCTGCTTTTGAAAATGCTCTACCTTTTTTTCTATTGGACTTTCTTTTGGTTCTGACTTTTCCTTGCTTTTTATGTACAAATAAGTGTACTTGTTTCCTAGATTCACTCCTTTCAATTCGGGATGTATTCTTTCTAAATCCTCTTTGCTTAGGTTTAAGGTTTTCATGCTGTCAGCATATATTTCATCACTGCTTCTTCCAGTATAATTTAATTCAAGTGGTTTATTGTCTTTGACTGGTGCAGGCACATGTTTATTTGTTGCACACGCTCCAACTAACAAACTTCCCCCTGCAAGAACATAAGGTCCAACTTTCTTTAACAGCGATTTTCCCATGTTTTTAGGGAGGGATTTGATTATATAAATCTTTTGTTTTTGTAACGCTTTTAAAGTGATTACAATATTTACAATTATTTTCTTCTAGATTTCTTCTCAATTAATAAGGAGAGAATAATCGCCACAACATACCAAATAAGTATATCAAGCAATAGATTTATTGGAAAGAATTGCGTTGAATTCACTATCTTGCTTGTTCCCCAGTAATAAAAATGAAGGGGGAAACCAAAATAACCTCCTGCAAAAGCCACAAATAGGAAGGGTATAACAAAACTCAGCAGGATTAAAAATATAAAAGTTAGTAGGATATCTTTGCTGAAGTATCTTTTACACCTTTTTTTCTTCATTTTATTGTTAATTAAAGAAGCTTTAAATAATTATTTGAAAACAACCCCCTGGTTTTTTTCCATTTTCCTCAAATCTCTGAAGGGCAATTTCTCTAAACACCTTGAATGAAATTGCATGAAAACAACCCCCTGGTTTTTTTATTTTTACAATCTTATCAACTGAAATAATATATGCGAGGGCTAGGATTCGAACCTAGGTAAGCACTAAGCTATCAGAGCCTAAATCTGACCCGTTTGACCACTCCGGCACCCCCGCATTATTCAGATAATTATTATGGGTATAAAAAGCTTGAGTTATATATGCTTTTGGAGAATTATATTTAAAAATTATGCTGGGCTTTGAAGAGAATGGTTTATGATGGAAAAGATTATCTTTTGGAGATTGTAGCAATCTTTGGATTTTTATCTCTCATACTTATTGTTCTTTTTTGTGTCTTTTATGGGGTTGCAGGAGTTTTTCTTGTTTTGGCATTGTTTGGATATGTCATGTTTTTTATTTATCGTGATAGGAAGATGAAAAAGGAAGAATTGAATCATTTGTTAGAATATGACAATTATTGGATAAAGAGAAATACCCTTCATGTGCAACTTAGTAAAGAAATCCCTTGAATAAAAAATATTTGTTTAGTTTTCCTGCTTCTTTTTCTTTGATTCAGCTTCTTTTTGTTTTATCTTGTCTTCAAGTTTGAGCTTTTCAATCAATTCCTTGTATCTGTTTCTTATGGTGACTTCTGTTATGCCTGCAATGTCTGCAACTTCTCTTTGTGTCTTTTTCTCGTCATTCATGAGGGCTGCAACATACAATGCAGCCGCAGCAATCCCCGCAGGACCTCTTCCTGAAGTTAGTTCAACATCTTCTGCCTGTTTAAGCACCTTTAGTGCATCGTTTTGAGTTTTTGGACTTAATTTAAGCACTGAAGAAAATCTGGAGACATAATCTTTTGGAGAGGATTGGTTTACTTTAATGCCCAGCTTTCTTATTATGAACCTATAGGTACGGCCTATTTCTTTTCTTTCAACGTCTGATGCAGTTGCCATCTCATCAAGAGTTCTTGGGATGTTGTAGGACCTGCAGGCAGCATAAAGGCATGCAGCAATCACAGATTCCATTGACCTTCCACGTACAAGGCCTCTCTGAAGAACGTAATTGTAAATCCTTGAAGCTTCGTCCCTTACAACATTTGGAAGGTTAAGGTATGAAGAAATAACCCTTAATTCAGCCATTGCAAGTCTAAGGTTCCTTTCAATTGAGGTTGAGACTCTTTCCTGCCATTTCTTAAGTCTGAGGAATTTTCTTGTCTGTTTTGGCTCTAATCTGTATATATCAGAAATCTCTCCTACATTTGTTGTAAGTCCTTTGTCAAATTTTTGTATTGATATTGGGGCTCCACCACGTCCTTTTTTTTCGCTCTTATCAAATTTTCCAGAAAGATCCATACCAGTATCAACCATCTTTTCTTCGACGACAAGTCCACAATCATTACAAATTATCTCTCCAAGATGAGAATCATATGTTAAATTAATACTTCCACACTCAGGACACTTTCTTATTCCGGCCATTTTTAGGAGACTATCTTTTACTATTCCAAGGTTTTAATAATAAGGTTTATAAAGTTTTTGGATTTATAAAGCTTTCTATATGTGTATGGATTAAGAGTAGTAAAAGAAATTTTAGTTAGATTGCCTTTTTCTGTTATTTTCTTTATCTGAAAGGGCTTTTTGTAATAAATTGTTGTGTGAATTAACCTGCTTTTGAGTTAATAGCTTTGTTGCATTTTCAACGTAGGGAACAGTGCACCCTCTTGATACTGCCTTGCAATAAACTTTATCATAATTTCCAGCAGCAATAATATTCTTGCTGAAATCTAGTGCAACATAAATTGCCCAAGGCAGTTTATTCCAATTTTCAGGTATTATGTCTGAACTATTCATTAATTCGTAATTGTTTTCCATAATTTTGTTAAGATAAACGTTCTTTTAATGATTATTATTGTTTAAAATATCTTTTTACTCGACCAAAATTCCGTTTATGAGCCCTTCCTGGGTTGGTCTGTTGGTTATCCTTACTTTTCCCATCTCTGTCTGCACAATTGTGCCTTTTGTAAGAATGTTTTGTCTTGCAAGGAACTTATTTGAAGGAGTCTCAAGAACATTTTTGATTTCTATTTTCTTTGATTTCTTCCCTTTTTCCTGTATGTTTACAAATTTTGCCTTTAGCAAATATGTTTTTTTGTTGCCACCTTTTATCCTTTTTGTTTTTTTCTTTTCATCTTCAGCTAGCTTTACAACTTTCTTTTGTCCTGGCAGAGAATGTTTCTTTTTCTTTGCTCTTTTTATATATCTCCCCCCAGATACTTTTCTTCCTAGTTTCATATTATGATAGTTGGTTTTTTGTTTATAAATGTTTTTATGAGTATTTATTATCCATAGGATAAGAAAAGTTTAAAAATCAATTTATTATATTTTGATAATGGCTAATGGAATTGAAAGACCTTTGGATTTGTTAAACACGTCTAAAGGTAAAGAAGTTTTAGTGCATTTGAAAGGAGACAAGTATTTTGTAGGCACTTTGCTTGCATTTGACATCCACATCAACCTGGTGTTGGATAATGTAAAAGAGATGCAAGATGGAGAAGTCAAAAAGAGCCTTGGATTGACTTTTCTCAGAGGAGACACAATAATATATATCTCTCCAGCTTCGACTGCACTTAAGAAGGATTAATTCTTTCTTGTAAAACTTCTTTCGTTATGAATTGAGCGTTGATTTGTTTTTCGCTGGGCTTTTTCTCGGCGCATTACACCTAGCTGTGGCTTTGGAAAAACTAATTAAAGGTATTTTCTTTCTATAGATAATGGCTTCAAAGATAAAAGTACACTTTTTAGGGACAAGTGCGCAGATTCCTAGTGCAAAAAGAAACCATTCGGCAATCCTTTTGACCTATAATGAGGAGAATATACTCGTTGATTGTGGGGAAGGGACCCAAAGACAGTTCAGAAAAGCACGCCTTAATCCATGCAGATTAACGAGAATATTAATAACTCACTGGCATTCGGATCATGTTTTGGGTTTGCCAGGGCTGCTTTCAACCCTTGCTCTTAGTGGATACAATAAGACCCTTTTCATATATGGCCCAAAGGGTACAAAAGAATTCATAAAGGATTTGCTTAAACTGTTTAATTTTCAAAAAAACTATGAGATTATTGTAGAGGAGACCAGTGGGGGCAAGTTTTACGATTCTAAGGAGTTTTATCTTGAATCAGAAAGAATGCATCATGGCATCCCTTCTAACGCATATAACTTTGTTATTAAGGACAAGTTTAGACTGGATAAGAAGAAAATTTCAAAGTCAAAAATTCCTGCAGGCCCTCTTCTGGGAAAACTGAAGGAAGGAAAGGATGTTGTCCATGAGGGGAAGAAATATTCCGCAAAGGATTATGTTTATGAGGAAAAAGGTAAGAAAATATCCATAGTTATGGATACCTTGGTTAACGATAGGATAGTCCCCTTTGCCAGGAATGCGGATATGTTTATATGTGATTCAAGTTTCAGTTCAGAGAATGATAAAGAGGCAAAAGAACATTTGCACCTTACAGCGAGGCAGGATGGAAAATCTGCGAAGTCGGCAAAAGTAAAGAAGCTTGTGCTGACCCATATATCCCAAAGATATGAAAACAACCTAAAAGTATTGCTGCAGGATGCAAAAAAAGAATTCAAAAACACCTTTCTTGCAGAAGATTTTAGCGAATTTGAAATATAATTAATTACTTATTTTAAAACAAAACCTTTTAAATAGTTGCTTGGATAATTTATTAGTAATCATGATTTAATTGATTATTAAGGCCCCGGTAGCTCAGCCTGGATAGAGCGACTGCCTTCTAAGTAGTAGGTCGCAGGTTCAAATCCTGTCCGGGGCATTTTAAAAACATATTTTTATAAACCAGATTTCCTTTTTTTTAAATAAAATGATAATTACTGAAAAAAAATCTTATGAAGAAATTAAGTCCAAGTTAAAAAAAGATGATAAAATTGGGGTTATTTCCTGCAATAGTTGTGTTAAAATATGCAATACTGGGGGAGAAGAAGTAATGAAAGAGCTTGTTTCTAGATTGAAAAAAGAGGGATATAATATAGTTGATATGGATTTGATTGGCACTCCTTGCAATTTAAATCAATTAGCAAAATCAATGTTTCATGGAAATGTTTCAATTGTTCTTGCCTGTGATGCAGGAATTTATAATCTTAAAAAAATTCTTCCAAAAAATCACAAAATTGTTGAAGCCTTAAACACTATTGGACTTGGAGCTGTTGATAAAAAAGGCAAACTAATGAAACTTGCTAATAAAAGAGCAATTCCTA
>CAZFSJ010000039.1:0-5736 GCA_964521605.1 Candidatus Woesearchaeota archaeon | reverse complement strand
TTTTTATATCCAGCATTTAATACGGATTTTACAGTCTCTTCAATAGTCGCTCCCTCATTATAACATGGAATAACCATTGTTAGAGAATAATTCTTTTTTGGAGGAGGACAGTAAAATATCTCCTTTTTGTTTTGTATGTATATTATTATAAAAAGAAAAAGGGAATAAAAAGATATGAACATATAAACAAGATAGATTACTGTAAGGGTTTCCATATGAGCCTAGTTGTCAGTTTCTTTTTTTAAAGATTCTTGTGATGAATCAACCTCTTCAGATTCTTCTGCTGAATAATTCCCCTTTTCCTCTTCCTCAACTTCTCTTTCAACTTCCTCAATTTCCTTCTTTATCTCCTCATTAAGTCCGGGAACAATTGACCTCTCGCTCTCAGAGATGCTAAAATAATCGTAAAAATCATCACTAAGACTAAGCTCATGAGTGTGCCCTGTTTTTTTCTTTTTTATAAGATCCAAATCAAAGAATTTCTTTATATGGTCATATGCTTTATTGCCACGTATCTTTATTATGACGGACTGTTTTATAGGCTGCTTATAGGCTATAATTGCAAGGGTCTCCTGTTCTGCTTTTGAAAATTCAGCGCTTCCTGTTGCAAGCTTATTTATTATACCGCTGTATTCCTGTCTCACATCCATTTTCCACATGCCATTCTTTTCAACTATTTCAAGCGCAGAATCCTCTTTATTGTATTTATCCTTAAGTCTTTCTATTAAATCTCCAATTATTATTGGATTTAAATCACTTAGAGATATTAAATCCTGCATGTTCAAAAACCTTCCAGATATGAAAAATACAGCCTCAAGAATCTTCAGGTCTTCCTTTTCCTTTGCTTCATCAATCTCTTTTATTGTCTTACTACCTGCTGTTGGCATTATTAATAAAAATAACCCTCATTTAAAAGCATTATCAATAGTTATTTAACCCTTGTTTTCCTGTAAAAAATCATAAAAAAGAGGTGAGAGGGGTGAGAAAGATAAAGAAAAAAAAGAAGAAGATTTTTGGGATAATTTTTTTTACAATAATCCTGCTGTTTGTGGTACTTTTTTTAATAAGATTGGTAAGCCCAACAGAAATAGATGATATAACCCCCGGAATACCCTGTCCAGAACTTCAAAAGTATAACCCTGATGTTTTATATGTCATACCAGATTACAATAACACCCCCATATCTGAGAATCCAGAGTGGTGCAGATATATACTTTCACTAAATAAGACTCTTGAACTTCACGGAATTACTCACACCTACAGGGAATTCCTATATTCAGACATTTCCCAAATGGATCTTGCAGAAGGAATTATTCAATTTGAAAAGTGTTTTAATCAAAGCCCTGATATGTTCAAACCCCCCCAACTTGATATAAACAATAGAAACAGGAAATTGATAAAAAACAACAAATTAGTATTACGCACAAGATTTGACCAGATAACGCATAAAGTTTATCATTGCAGCGATTCAGATGTTATTCCAAACAGAATAGTTAATTTATTTTAAAGTTTATACCTAAGCAAAGCCCCTATTCCTGAAAGCTGAAAAAACTGCTTCCCCTCTTCTGTTTCCGTTGACACCATCTCAATCTTTGTTCCGTTTTGTTCTGCAATATTTTTAAGTTCTTTTGCAGAGGTCTTATCATAATCCTTTGATATTAAAAGCGTGTCAACTGCTCCATATTCAAGTGCCTTTCTAACACCCTCTTCCTTGTATACAACAAAATCAGGTCTTGCTCCCAAAGTCTCAAAAAATTTCTCCATGAGTTTCTTCTCATAAACAATCTCTTGATTTGCAAGAATGTCCTGGGATTTCTCAACGAGTTCTTTAAGTCCTGATTCATCGCTTCCCCCTATATCAACTCGCCCTATTATTTTATTCTGAAGAATAGTTGGAAGATACTCATTATCAACAAACTCATCCTTCGTTGGTATTGGACCTCCAATAAGTATTCCTTTAAGTTTCTTGTTCTCGTAAAAAATATTCTTCATCTCATCTGCAATTCGTTTATAGAATTCCTTGGTAAGCCCCTCCGTTATCCTGTGAAATCTCTGGCTTGATTGCCCTCCTGCACGAACTTTGCTTGGCACTCCAGAAGTCATTTTCTGCAGAATTTCTATTCTTTTACCCTCAAGCATTCCTATTGTTGCCTCTTTCCTGTCCATCACAAGTAATGCAAATATTTCTGAGACTTCCAGCAATTCTCTCAAAGGATCAAGTACAAAATCCTTGTCACATCTATAGAGTCTTGTTTTCAAAGGCAGAGGAGGTTCAACACTCCACAACTGAAGGTCATCCTGCCCCTCAACTTTAGAAACATTTCCACAAAATATTGCAAGCCCATTTTCAGGAGTTCCCTTAAAATCTTTTATGTATCTGACTATTTTATCAAGTGCATCCACAACATTTTTTCTTGTGGAAGTTGATTTTATATTCTTTGCAGTTGATTTCTCCGCTTCCAGCTGTTTCTGCACTGAAACAATATCATACCCTTCGGATATGTATACTGTTATGAGTTCAGTGTGCCTTCCTTTGTGTTGTTCAAGCTCTTCCAAAAGAGATTCAAGCTCATTTTTATTCATAATTGCCATTGTAAAAGAAAACCAAGGGGGTTTATAAAATTTGGTTAATCCAAGAATAAACTAGTTATATTTTACATCCTCAAGATTCCTGACCTTAAGTTGAACAGCATCATCAAATGTTTTTAATGTATAATTATTTGAAAAAAGACTATAATCTAAAATGCCTTTTAGTTCTCCCTTTTTTCTGTCATTGATTGACACCTCTTGCCCATTTAATTTAAGCAAATTAAGAAAATTTCTTGTTTGTGAATCATATTTAGGCATCTCATCCAGATAAAGATAAGTTACATCATCAACTTCAGGTTTAAATTCCTGACTAATAAGCTGTGGTCTTGGCATTGGCAAAATGCCTATTATCATAAGAAAATCACTTCCAAATCCCATCTCAGCTTAACACCTTTTTATCTTTTAAATATTTATGTTCAAAAATTAATCAATAAACTCCATCTCAAAATCTTTCCCCTCTCTTATTGCCTTTGCATTTGAAACGTTCTTCAAATCCTCAAGAACAGGTTTCATTATTTCATAATCTTCCTTGCTAAGTGTAAGGACAATCTCTGCGTTCATTGCTTTTTTGTTCTTTGTCTTTTCCTGCCTTATTCTGGAAATTATCTCGTACATCTTTTCAAGTATCTTCACGTGGGCCTTTTCTTTTTTCTCCTCCACATTTTTTTCAGCTTCAGGCCATTTGCTTATGTGTATGGATTTTGTTTTTTCATTTTTCCTGAAATATTCCTGGTATATATCTTCTGTAATATAGGGCATTATAGGCGCAATAAGTTTGATTAGTGTAAGCAGAGAATAATACAAGGTATGTTGTGCAGAAGCTTTTTCGTTTCCCTCTCCCTGATAGACCCTTTTCTTTACAATCTCAAGATAATTATCACAGAAATCGCTCCAGAAAAATCTTTCCGTATCAAGCTTTACTTTTGAATATTCGTGTTCCATGAAACTTTTTGTCGCGTCTTCCACAAGAAGGTTAAGTTTATCCAAAAACAATTCATCCATCTTCTCAATTTTATGGGGTTTACTCTTTGGATTATAATCTTTAAGGTTCATGAATACAAATCTGGATGCATTTGTGAGTTTGTTTATCATCTTTGTTCCTGCAATTAAATCCTTTTCCTGATAATCCAAATCGTTTCCTAATTTGCTTCCTGCGGCCCAAAACCTTAATGCATCTGCTCCGTATTTATCCATTACATCAATAGGAGAGACTACATTTCCTTTGGACTTGGACATTTTCTCTCCTCCCAAAGAAACATTTCCTGACACCACTATATCCTCCCAGGGGATTTCATTTTCATGAAGATAGCTTTTAACAATTGTGTAAAAAGCCCAGGTCCTTATTATGTCATGTCCCTGGGGTCTTAATGAATAGGGAACTTTCACCTTGTTTTTTACAAGAGAACTTGTTATTTGAGGTGTCAAGGAAGAAGTTGCCCACGTATCAAAAACCATCTTCTCTGGTTCTGCCTCAACTTTGCACCTAGGGCATTTTTTCTTTGTCTGAAGAGGGTCAACGGGCAATTCTTTCTCATCTGCAATAATTATTTCCCCACATTTTTTGCATTCCCAGACAGGTATTGGAACCCCAAAATGCCTGTTCCTTGAAATGCTCCAATCCCACTCAAGACCATTAACCCAATTGTCATATCTCTTATGCATAAATTCAGGATACCATTTAATTTTATTTCCCTGTTCAATAAATTTCTTTTTCTTGTCAAGTATTTTTATGAACCATTGTTTTGTGGGAATGAACTCAATTTCATGACCACATTTATCATGACAATTAACAACATGGGTTATTTCCTTTTGTTCCACAATTAAATCTTTTTTCTTAAGGTCATCAATTATCTTTTTCCTTGCTTCTTTTATCTTCATTCCCCTATATTCTCCTGCGCCCTCATTAAGGGCTCCATTCTGATTAAAAAGCACCTTTGGCTGAAGATTATATCTATTGATTGCATCCACATCATATCTGTCTCCATAGGAACAAACCATAAGTGCACCTGTTCCCTTATCAGGATCAGCAGATACATCTTCAATTATTGGTACTTCAAAATCAAACAAAGGGACTTTTGCTTTTTTACCAACAAATCCTTTATATCTCTTATCAGCAGGATGTACAAATACAGCAACACATGCCCCCAAAAGTTCCGGCCTTGTTGTTGCGATAAGCAAGTCTTTTTTACCAGAAGAAAATTTAAGCGTTGAAAATAAACTTTTTTCCTCCTTATCCTCAAGTTCTGCCTGTGCAATTGAAGTTTGACATTCAGGACACCACATTGTAGGAAAATCCTTTTGATAAGCCTCGCCTGTTTTATAAAGTTCAATAAAAGATTTCTGAGAAATCTTTCTTGCATTATCATCAATGGTGGAATAATAAACCTCATAATCAGAAGATATCCCAAGATTCTTAAAATCCAATATGCATCCTGGAGTCACTTCCTTAAGCGTCTTTATGCAAAGTTGTATAAAATCTGACCTTCCCATATCTTTGCTTCTTACCTTATTTGTTTTTTCAATAAATCTTTCAGTAGGAAGCCCGTTATCATCTGTCCCAAAAGGATAGAACACGCTTCCGTTCCTTCCTGCAAGAAGCATTCTTCTGAATCTCACAATGAAATCCTGCTGTGAATAACTGAATGCATGACCTATGTGCATTCTGCCTGAAATATATGGGGGAGGAGTGTCCACTGAAAAAATCTCTTTTTTGGTTAAATCTGCCTTGAATATCCCTTCCTTTTCCCAAAAAACTCTCCACCTCTTCTCCACCTGCTTGAAATCAAACTTTGAACCTGCCATGAATAAACCTATTCCACCAAACTTTTAAAAACTATCCCTATCTAAAATATCTATGGCATCAGACAACAGAATAAACCTTCCAGGAGGATTCGGAGGGTTAATGAGGTATAGTGAAGAGTATTCCAGCTATGTAAATCTTAAGCCCGCTCACGTTGTCCTTTTTGTAATCCTCATAATAGGATTTAGGATAGCAATGCCATTCATATTCAAGTAAATCATTATTTTCTAAAATGTTTCCAGGCGTAAACCCAAAACAAATGCAGGGAATGCTTAAAAAAATGGGCATCTCGCAGGAAGAAGTAGATGCATCAAGAGTCATAATTGAAAAGACAGACAATTCAAGGA
>CAZFSJ010000038.1:0-5788 GCA_964521605.1 Candidatus Woesearchaeota archaeon | reverse complement strand
GGAAGACACTGCAAGAGGATAGCAAAATGAAAATAGTAAAAGCTGCAAAAAAAGATATTTCATCTTTAATAAAATTAATTATCAATGCAGACAATAGAGAAATAATATGGGCAAAAGATAGAGCAAATAGATTTATCCTTAATAAAAAAAAAGACAGATTAATATTAATAGCAAAAGATAAAAACAAGATAATAGGATACTTGGGCATTAAAAAATATGAAGATAATCCAGCAAGAGAATTTATCAATCCAGATGATTAT
The DNA here is from genome assembly GCA_964521605.1 of Candidatus Woesearchaeota archaeon. Taxonomy (GTDB): domain Archaea; phylum Nanobdellota; class Nanobdellia; order Pacearchaeales; family GW2011-AR1; genus MWBV01. Next base: position 5,528 of record CAZFSJ010000038.1, on the reverse strand, counting down.
ATCTGGGTAACTTGGATTGCATTGCTGCCAGAATACAGGCACAAAGGAATTGGTTCTATTTTATTGTCTTCTTCTGAAAGATATGTAAAAAAATTCAATAAAAGAGGAATCCTGTTAGATTGTAGGGAGAAAATTATACCTTTCTATAAAAAAAATAATTATTCAATATTAGGGAAATATAATGATAAGGGAGTGCTCAGATATGTTATGGGTAAAGAGATAAAATGAAAGCAGACCAGAAAAAAAACAAAGTTAAACCTTTCACGTTTATCTCAAAATCTCTTTTCTTTCCAAAACAGGGAATTCTTGCAATAGGAGATTTACATTTGGGTTATGATACAATGCTTAAGAACATGGGAACAAACATTCCTTTCAATCAGGTTGAAGAGACAAAAAAAGAACTTGAAATAATCCTTAAAAGAATTAAGGCTCTTTACACATTAAAAAAAATAATAATCCTAGGAGATATAAAACATCATTTCAAGTTCCAGCCTGAAGAAGTTTCTGATTTAAGGGAACTCTTAAGATTCCTTGAAAAATATCTACCTAAAGAAGATATAATCCTTATAAAAGGAAATCATGACACCTTCACATTAAAAGATTATACCCTCAGAGACTTTTACATAGAAGAAGAAACTGGAATTGCATTCACCCATGGTGAAAAGGATTTTCTGGAATTATATGATAAAAAAATTAAAACAATTGTAATGGGACACATTCACCCGGCCGTTCTTATAAAAGACAGCGTAAACATAAAAAGAGAAAAATACAAATGTTTTCTTATTGGGAAATACAAGAAAAAGCAATTCATAGTCCTTCCAAGTTTCTTCAGCATGACAGAAGGAATAAGCCTTGATAACATAGGAGGAAGAGATGAATTTGATCAGATAATACCAAAAAACAAGCTAAAATCCTTCACGACCTATGTTGTGGGAAATAACAAGGTTTATGAATTTGGAAAATACGGTGATTTGATTAATTTATAAAAAAACAATTAAAACTTAACCTTAACAGGTTCTCTCTCAGCCTCAGTTATCTTTACATAATCTTTTGGCTTGAATCCATACATTCCTGCAAACATGTTTCCAGGGAAAGTCTTGCACTTGTTATTGTAACTAAGTATACTATCATTGTAAAACTGCCTTGCATATGCCACTTTATCTTCTGTTGCAGTAAGTTCCTTCTGCAATTCAAGGAAAGTTGTGTTTGCTTTCAAATCAGGATAACCTTCAGCAATTGCAAAAAGTTTGCCCAAAGCTCCTTCAAGAGCCTTGTCTGCTTTAACTTTTCCAGAAAGGTCCTTTGCTCCAACCAAAGCTTTTCTTGCGTTAGTAACTGCAGCAATGGCATCTTTTTCATGCTTTGCGTATCCTTTTACAGTCTCCACAAGATTAGGAATTAAATCAGCTCTCCTCTTAAGCTGAACATTAATCTGTCCCAAAGAATTCTCTATTCTGTTTGACAATACGGTAAACCTATTGTAATATCCTGCAAATATAATTACCAATAATACAATAATTGCGATTAAAATCCATATTGCCAATAGCATACAAACAAAACATCAGGCATATTTATAAACTTAACTAAATTCCATTAATTAAAATGGTGAAAGTTGATAAAAACACATGTATAGGATGTGGAGCATGCACAGCTACTTGCCCTGAAGTCTTTGAAATGACAGATGACGGGTTTGCTGAAGTCAAAAAAGATGCAGACACTAAAAAGAATGCTAAATGCGTAAAAGAAGCGATTGAAAATTGTCCCGTAAATGCAATATCAAAATAAAATGGTAAAAGTTGACAAGAACAAGTGTATAGGATGCGGAGCATGTACTGCTACCTGCCCGGAAGTCTTTGAACTTGAAGATGACGGGAAGTCTCACGTGAAATCAGGAGCTGACCTGGGCAAAAATGCCAAATGCATAGATGAAGCAATAGCCAACTGTCCTGTAAATGCAATATCAAAATAAGCAATTATTAGATATTTAAACCTATTTATGGGTAGAATTGGAGTACAGAACTGCATTTTTAATACTAAAATTGAAGTACTTAAAAAGATTTAAATAGTACTGCTAAATTATATCAGTACTTAAATAAACAACGGAGGATAAAATGGCTTTAATCCATATAACCAACGAAAATTTTGAAGAGGAAGTTCTTGAATCTGAAACTCCAGTGATTATAGATTTCTATGCTGACTGGTGTATGCCTTGTAAGATGATGGCTCCTGTCTTTGAAGCACTAAGCAAGGAATATGATGGAAAAGTGAAGTTCATGAAGCTTAATACAGAAAGATATCCAGAAGCAGCACAGAACTTCAACATTCAGGGAATCCCTGCGCTTGTGATTGTGCATAATAAAAAGGAGATAGGAAGGATTGTTGGATTTGCACCTCAAGAAGTGATAAAAAAGAAAATAAACAGTTTGGTAAAATAAAAAAATGAAAAACAAAAATATTTTCGATGTTTTAATTGTAGGGGGAGGGATTGCAGGAATGACGGCTGCAATCTACTCTTCCAGATATGCTCTTAATACAGTGATAGTAAGCATGAACATAGGTGGCATTGCCTCAACGGCACACAAGATATGTAATTATCCCTCCTACAGAGCAATTTCAGGATTTGAACTTATGGAAAAAGTCCATGACCAGGTCAATAATCTTGAAGTTCCAATAATATATGAAGAAGTAAAATCAATAACAAAGAAAAAAGACAATCATTTCCTTGTGAAAACCTCAAAAAATGAATACATTTCAAGAAGAGTGATTTTTGCAGGAGGAATGAAAAGAAAAAAGCTCAATATTCCAGGAGAAGAAGAACTCCTTGGAAGAGGAGTAAGCTATTGTGCTACCTGTGATGGTGGATTTTTCAAGAACAAAGTAATCGCAGTTGTTGGAGGAAGTGATGCAGCTCTCTCTTCCGCAATACTTCTCAGCGAGTATGGAACAAAAGTTTATCTGATACACAGGAAAGAAAGTTTCTCAAGAGCAGAACCAGCATGGGTAAAACTTGTTGAAGAAGAAAAAAAAATAGAAGTTCTTTTTAATGAAGAAGTTGAGAGCATAGAGGGAAAAGAGAAAGTTGAATACCTTAAACTAAAATCAAGTAAAGAAATTAAAGCCGATGGTATCTTCATAGAAGTTGGCTCAGAACCAGATCTGAAAATAGTTGAGGGATTGAATGTGGATACTGAAAAAGGATATATTTCAACAAATAAAAGTCAGGAGACAAACGTGGAAGGATTCTATGCTGCAGGAGACATAACAAATAACGAGCTGAAACAAATAATAACTGCTGCAAGTCAGGGAGCAGTGGCAGCAAATACTTCTTACAGAACCTTGGTTCGGGAGAAATAATGGACTTTGCATGCAAAAATTTTGAAATTGAGGAAGTTGTAAGATGCAGTCTTTCGCTCACAAAAGCAGATTTCAGGATATTAAAATATCTTATGAAAAATCAGTCAGAAAAACTTTCAACAGAAAAAATAGCCCAGGATTTGAATCTTAATCTTTCAACCGTCCAAAGATGCGTAAAAAAGATGACTGAAGAAGGGATACTCAAAAGAACTCAATTGAACCTTGATAACGGAGGATACCTGTTTTATTACTGCATATGTGAAAGAAATGTAATACGTGGAAAAGTCAAAGAGATAATAAAAGACTGGTTTGATAAGGCAAATGAAGAGATAAATAAATGGTGAATCTTAAAAAACATAAAAATGAAAATATTCATATTTGGAAGCACAGGAGACCTTGTAAAAAGAAAGATACTGCACAGTCTTCATGAGTTTAAAGGTCTGGAAGTGTATGCAATAGGAAGAAAACTCCTTAATGACAGAGAATATGCAGAGAACTATTGCGTCAAATGTGATGAAAAATTCAAAGACAACCTCCGCTATATTCCTGTGGATTACACAAAAGACCTTCCAATAGAATTTTATGAAAGACTTTCTAAAAAAGACACCAATTATTTTTACATTGCTCTTACCCCTCACTTGATACTTGATGTCCTTAAAAAGATAAATAACCTTAGGAAAAGAGGATTTCATGTAAGCATATTAATAGAAAAACCTTTTGGAAATGATATCAAAGACGCAGAAAGGATAAAATCATACATAATTAAAGAGAATATGGAAAAAGAGATTTTTCTTGCAGACCATTATCTTTTCAAAGAAGGAATTTCTGAGATTCCAAAAAACTTCAAAGAAATAAAAATAGTTAGTCTTGAAGAATTAGGGGCAGAAGGAAGAAAATATTACGATTCTGTTGGAGCTTTAAGAGATATGGTGCAGAGCCATTTTATGAACATACTCTTTAAGTTTATATCACCTGAAGATTTCAAGGGGTTTAAAATTGAAAATTTGAGAGTTGGTCAGTACAAAGGATACAAAGAAGAGATGGGAATCAAATCAAATACAGAAACCTTTGCTGAACTTTCCATCAGGCTTAAGAATAATAATAGGATTGAGTTTATGACAGGTAAAAAGATGAAGAAAAAAGATTCCTATGCTATCACAGATAAAAGCAAAAAGATAAATTTAGGTTCAAATAACAAGGATTACATAAGAATGTTCAATGAGTTCTTCAAAAACAAAAGAGATGAATTTCCAAGCATTGAAAATGCGGTCTTTTCATGGAAATTTATTAATAATATAGAAAAAAGAAAGGGAAAATTATTCTTGTACTGAATCTTTTAACAAAGAAAAACCCCCAAAACCAACCCAAAACATTTATTAATCTAAAAAAATTAATCTAATAATGGCTCACAAAGAGGCGGAAAAAGAGGATTCTGAGAAAAAGCCTGCATTAATCAAATGGTTCTCTGAAATTGGAAAAGATTCCGGAAGTGTTGCAGGAGGAAAAGGAGCAAATCTTGGAGAAATATACAATCTCAAAGTTCCTGTGCCCCCAGGATTTGTGATAACTGCCCAAGCTTATGATTATTTCATAAAACATTCGGGATTAAAGGAAAAAATAAAGGAGCTTCTTGAGAATATAAATTTTGAAGATACAAAACACCTTAATGATGTAACAGAAAAAGTAAGAAAAATGATTGTTGATGCAAAAATGCCAAAAGACATGGAAGAAGAGATAGTTGAATCCTATGAAAATCTTAGCGCAGATGATTTAAGTTCAGTCCATGGTTCTGCATTAGACATACTTCACAATGCACAGGAACCCGTATTTGTTGCGGTAAGAAGCAGTGCAACAACGGAAGACCTTGCAGAGGCAAGTTTTGCAGGACAGCAGGATTCCTTCCTCAATGTTAAAGGAAACCAGCAACTTCTTATGTATGTAAAGAAATGTTTTGCGTCATTGTTTAATTCACGTGCAACCTATTACAGAAACAAACAGGGTTTTGGAAAAGTTGATGCAAGCCTCGCAGTTGTTATTCAAAAAATGGTGGATTCTGCAAAATCAGGAGTAATTTTCTCCAAAGACCCAAATTATAACAATGATAATATAATCATTGAATCTGTATGGGGGCTTGGGGAAGGAATAGTTTCAGGAGCCATAACTCCCGATAAATA
>CAZFSJ010000037.1:5027-5927 GCA_964521605.1 Candidatus Woesearchaeota archaeon | reverse complement strand
TACATACTCTCCTCCAAGGAAATGAGGGGTAAGCACATAATTTGCGCCTTTTTTGTAAAGGTCAAGTGCATCATCTATTGAATGCGCCCTCATTATGAGTATTGCATTCTTGTTTGCCCTTCTTACTGTTCCAATAAGCGCAGAATTAGTGTCAAAATCAGGAACAGTGGAAATAGCAAGACGTATCTTATCCAACGAAAGTTCTTCCAGAAGATCAACATCATCCACATCTCCATACAGACAGGGTATTCCTGCCTTTGTAAGCACAGAGATTGTCTCAGGATTGAAATCAACAACAAGATAATTTCTGTGAAGTTTTCTTAAAGAGTTAAGTATGCTAAAACCTATCCTGTTATATCCAAACAACATTGAATAATATTCTTTTCCTTTTATTGTCTCTCTTTTCTTGTTTATGCTCTTCTTCTCAAAGAACTTTACAAACCACTTCATTCTTTGGTAGAATTTTTGGGAATAGATTACCATATAGGTTGATATGAAAATTGTAAGCATCATCGTGAGGATTATTGTGTGCAGAACCTCTCCGGTTATCTGTCCAAGAGATGCCCCAAGAAGAAGCACTATAAGAGAAAATTCTGATATCTGAGCCAGGCTTATTCCTGCAAGGAAATTTGTTCTCTTTGTATATCCAAATAATGCAGATATTGTCATTACAACAAGAGGCTTTATTATGAGTACCACAAGCGAGAGTATGACTGAATTGAAGAGTATTGATTTTATTGAGGAAAATTCCGCATTGAATCCAAGGATTATAAAAAATAGTACAAGGAAAAAATCACGTATAGGACTTATTCTTGAACTTATCTCCGCATTATAAGGGACTGTTGAAAGAACCACCCCTGCAACAAGCGCACCTATCTCAACTGAAAAACCAAAATAATT
>CAZFSJ010000037.1:0-5017 GCA_964521605.1 Candidatus Woesearchaeota archaeon | reverse complement strand
AAAAAGATATCTAAAAGCAAATGAACGTAAACGAAAATAATTGAAAAGGGCCGCAACAATGAAACACCAGCATATTGAAAATAGGAATAAAAGTTCCTGTGACCTTGCTATCCTCTTTGTAAAAAAAGGAAGCACATACAATCCAAGAAGAAAGAAAATGATTATGAGCCCGAAACCTGCAAGAAGATTTGTAAGTGCAAATTCTGAAAATGAGCCTCCTACTGAAGTTGAAGAAATCAACATGAGAACCCCTGCAGCAATTATGTCCTGAATTATTAAAACCCCAATGGATATTTTTGCGTACAATGAATCTAAATCATCTTTATCAGAGAGAAGTTTCATGACAAGAATTGTACTTGAGAAAGATAACGCAATACCCACATAAAGAGAAGACATAACGTCAAAACCTAAAAATTTATATGAAATTATGAAGGAGATTCCAAAGGTAATGATTATCTGAAGAAGACCAATTATAAAAGAAGCCGCTCCAATCTCCTTTATCTTCTTGGGATTAAGATGCAACCCCACCATAAAAAGCAGAAGTGCTATGCCAAACTTGGAAAGTGTGCTTATCAAATCCGTTGACACTCCAAACTGGATTATGAAAGGACTTATGATTATTCCCGCAAGAATGTATCCAATTATAATTGGCTGTTTGAAAAGATTAAGTATATATGACACTACAAAGGCTATGAAAAGTATTACTGCAAGCTGAATGAATATGAGTTCCAAATTATTTCACCTCTTATTTACTAAAAGTAAGCAAATAATCATATAAAAAGCTTTTTAAACCAATCTTATTCTTTAATATACATGGCAAAGGTAAGAATAAAACTTAACAGCACAGATATAGACATGCTTAATAATATCTGTGATTCTATAAAGGATATAGCCCACAAGTCAGGGATTGCAATAATAGGTCCTGTTCCTTTACCAACAAAAAAGCTAAAGGTCACAACAAGGAAATCTCCCTGTGGCGATGGAACTGCCACTTTTGACAGGTTTGAGATGCGTATTCATAAAAGGCTGATTGACCTTCCTGCAAACGAGAAAATACTTCACCATATTGTAAGAATGCAGATACCCAAGTCTGTAAACGTCAAGATTGAGATGAAGGATTAAATCTTTCTTTCAGAGCAATATTCTTATATCACAAAATTTAAAAAATAATTTTTCTGTATTAACCCATGAATTTAAAAATAATAGGTTATATAATGATATTATTGCTGTTCGTAGTAGCAGCATTTGGAGTTTCAAAAATGACAGGAAATGCGGTTATGAATGCGGGAACAAAAGTTAAACTGGAGACTAATTACGGAGATATAGTCATACAGTTATACAAAGACACCCCAATAACGTCCGGAAATTTTCAGAAACTCGTTGAACAGGGATTCTACGATAATACAATTTTTCATAGGGTTATTGATGGATTTATGATACAGGGAGGAGACCCTACAGGAACCGGAAGAGGAGGCCCAGGATATACAATAAAAGATGAATTCACCCACAAACCGTCTAATGCAAATAACCGTGGAACAATTTCAATGGCAAATGCCGGTCCAAATACAGGAGGCTCACAATTCTTCATTAATCTCGCAGATAATAATTATCTTGACACTAAACACCCTGTTTTCGGAGAAGTTGTAAATGGTATGGATATTGTTGACAAAATTGCCAAAGTTCAAACAGATTCAAACGACCGCCCATTAAATCCAGTTACCATAATAAAAGCAAGCGTTCTGAAATAAATAAGAAATATTTTTCTTACTAAATCCTTACCTTAGAATCAGCAACATTATCAGAATGCACATTCATGCTTCCATCCTGGAGACAATCCCAACAAGTATGAACACTTCCATCTTCTTCTTTTACGATTCCTGTTCCACGACATTTCGGACAATCTTTTCCCATAAAAAATCAAATAAAGGCTAGTATTTAAGATTATTTACTCTGAGGAATATACTCTAAAATACATTAAAACCCACAAAAACATTTATAAAACTTCTTTTATTAACTTAAAAATGGAAAAAGACATAGGAAAAATAAAAAAGAACGACACAACTGACATCGTTGTAAGAGTTGATGATTTCGGAGGCAGAAAAGGACTTACAATAAGGGAATACGTTACAAGTGACAGATACACAGGATTCACAAAATCAGGTGTAAGAATACTTGGACCAGACCTTGTAAAATTCAAAGAGATGATCAATTCAGTAACTGATGAAGACATGGCAGATACGGGAGAATCAGCTCCAAAAGAACCAAAGCCAGCAAAGAAAAAATCAGCTGACCAGGAAGAATTGCCTGATTACTAATAGTATCATTCTAATTCAGTTGAACTCTTCAAAAACCTTTAAAAAACATTTTTATATATATACCCTATGAAAAAGAGAACAAAGAGTCTTCTTGTCACAATTGCAATTATTGCAGCAATAGCCCTAATCAGCATATTTGCACTTACAAAAAACCCCTCTTCAAACACAGATGCTGAGACGGCAAAATGTATTGGGAGAAACTCAGTATTATACACACAGCTCGGATGTTCCCATTGCAAAGACCAGGAAGACCTGTTTGGAGAGAACACCCAGTATCTAAACATAGTAGACTGTTTCTATGATAATCAGCCCTGCATTGACAACAACATAACAGGAACTCCAACATGGATAATCCACAATGAAAAATATCTTGGGGTTCAGTCAATTGATAAATTGAAAACTTTGACTGGTTGTTGAGAATAAAAGAGTTATGAAAATAAAAAGGAGGTAAAATGAAAGATATAAAACTTATAATATGGGATCTTGACGGAACAATAGTTGACTCTCTTGATATAAGCATAATCAGTTTCATCCAGCCAATCAAGAAGATACTGCACAAAAAATCACCAAAGAGAGACATTTACTCTGGAGGCTATTTGGGAGCAGATGAAGAGAACCAGATAATCAAGTTTGCAAAAGAAAAAGGAGCTTCAAAAGATCAACTTAAAAAAATCTATGATTATTTTGTAAAAATAAAAAAAGAGAATCTGAAAAAAGTAAAGCTCTTCAAGGGAGTTGATAAAATCCTTATTTATGCAAAAAAGAACAAGATCCAACAGGTCCTGATAACCGGTCGTGATAAGGCGGCTGCAAAAATAATCCTTAATAATCCTCACACAAAAATAAATAGCAAAAACATGCTCCAGTTCTTCAATTATTTCCTTGCAGGAGATGAGTATACAAGCAAATTAAAAGCATTCCAGATGATGAAAGCCCGTTTTAAGGTTTCTCCAAAAAACATTCTTGCAGTTGGAGATGAAATGAAAGAGATTGTAAGTGCGAGAAAATTGGGATATATTGAAGGGGCATGTATATGGGGCTCACTTATGAAACCACAGTTAAAATCATTAAAACCCAAGAACACTTTCAGAAAACCAAAAGACCTTCTTGAATATCTTAAAAGAGATTAAATAAAGAACATTTCTAAAAACAAAACATTTAAATAGTATTATGAATATATATTCATAACTAAAAATATACAGAGGAGGAAATAAAAAATGCCAAATAGAGACGGAACAGGCCCACAGGGAAAAGGTTCTAAAACAGGAAGACAAATGGGAAACTGCAAAGGAGCAGAACCTCAGACAGGATTTGCTCGTGGAAGAGGCTTCAACAGAGGCGCCGGAAGAAGATGCAGAAGAAATACTGAAGAAAATAACTGAAACTCCAATGCCAAGACCATGTAAGAGAAGACATATCAGGGGAAATCCCAATTCTAACTACTTCAAACCAGCGGGAATGCCAATGAGAGAATTAAAAGAGATAGTTTTAGACATGTCTGAATTTGAAGCACTCAGGCTGGTAGATTTCCAAAAAATTTCCCAGGAAGAAGCAGCAGAAAAAATGCAAGTCTCACAACCAACTCTCTCAAGAATGCTCTCCTCAGGAAGAAGCAAAATAGCAGATTCCATAGTTAATGGAAAAGCTATAAAAATACAAAAGTCCAAATAAAGACAAATAAAACATGGTTGCCTCAGAAACATTCACTCTTGGAAAAATAACTTTTCTTGCACTTGCAGATTCAGTGAATCCCTGCGCCATTGCTGTTCTCGCAATGGTTCTTATGGCAATCCTGATGCAGAATCCTGAAAAAAGAAAAAAAGTTTTATGGGCAGGTCTTGCCTTTGTTATTGCAGTTTATATCGGTTATCTTACCTATGGAATTGTCATAGTCCAGTTCTTCAAGGTATTTGAAGGATTCCTGAGACAAAGCTCAGGTTATGTATACAATGGACTTGCTATACTTGCAATGATAATAGGTGCATTGAATATTAAAGATTTTTTCTACTACAGAAAAGGAAGTTTTGGAACTGAAATGCCCCTTTTCCTAAGACCAAAAGTCAAAAAAACCATTGGAAAAATAACCTCTCCAGGTGGAGCATTCATAATAGGCTTCATTGTTACACTCTTCCTTTTACCATGCACGATAGGCCCATACATAATAGCCTCAGGGCTTATTTCAAAGCTTGGTTTCCTGAGCATAATCCCCTGGCTTTTGTATTACAATCTTATATTTGTACTCCCAATGGTAATCATAACCCTTATTGTCTACTGGGGTTTCACAAGAGTTGAGGACGTTTCAGGATGGAAAGAAAAAAACATAAAAATACTTCATCTAATCGCAGGAACATTGATTTTCCTTGTGGGTCTTGGAATACTTTTCAGATGGATATAACCCCCTAACTTCCAAATAATCAAAAAATTTAAAAATAAATTTTTATTTCTTTCTTGAAAAGGTTTGAAAAAAGGAGGAATTGATAAAAAATGGAAGCAAATTACATACAGGAAAGAATGGCTGAAATGCAGAAGAGCGAAGAACTTTCCAACATAATGGGAAAACTTCTTTCAGGAAAATCAGGCTATAAGGCTGTTATAGAAAAGAAGCAAATAAGAATGCAATGCCAGGGCTGCGGAATGATCTTTGAAACTCCCGTGAAGTTCTGTCCTGAATGCGGAACAAAGATGGAACAGCCAAAGAAAGA
>CAZFSJ010000036.1:0-5954 GCA_964521605.1 Candidatus Woesearchaeota archaeon | reverse complement strand
CTGTTGGAGTTTTTCATTTTTTTTCATCTTGGTAATATCCCGATAAGATATTATTTGATGGAAAGAAGATAAGATAACCCCCCTCACTCAACCCCGAACTTTTTCAGAATTTCCTTTGGCTTCTTGTAATATTCATTTATGATTTCCTGGACTTCCTCGAACTTGAATATTTTCTTCTGATATATGCTGTAGATTAACTGTACTCTTTTCCTGAACTCCATTTCCAAATCCTCAACAGTTATACCATATCTCTTCCTTATCTTCTCAAATATCTTGCTATTCTTCTTTGAATAGAACTCATTCTCCAGAGCATTCCATACAAAGGGAGTATTTGTAAGAGCAATACCATCAAGAGTTACGTTTATTATTTCAACAACTTCCTTGAGTTTTCTTGTCTCTTCCTTATTTACAATTGCATGGGTCATAATACATACACAGTCCAGTACGTTCAATAGTGTTGGTGAGAGTTCAATAGGAGGGGTTTCCAGTCTTTTTATAAGAGTATCAACTGAATCGGCGTGTATAGTACTTATGGATGAATGACCAGAGGCCATTCCCTGGAACAGCACAGATGCCTCCGCACCCCTTACTTCACCCACAATAACATAATCGGGGTTCTGTCTGAAAGAACTTCTTAGCAAATCAAAGAGACTTATCTCCCCCGCATTTCCAACCCCTGTGGCATTTCTTGCAACACTTGGAAGCCAGTTGTCTCTTGGTAGATTCAATTCCCTTGTATCTTCAATGGATACTACTCTTGCTTCAGGAGGTATGAAAAAAGCAATAGCATTCAACAACGTTGTTTTTCCTGCTGAAGTTCCCCCTGTTATAAGTATGTTCATCTTATATTGCACCAATAACCATAGATATGCAAGTATTTCAGGACTTAATTCCCCAAAGGATATCAATTGTGTGGGAGTCCATGGAGTCTTTGTGAACTTTCTTATTGTGAATGTTGGTCCCTTACTTGTAATGTCTTTTGTGTAGGTTGCATTTACCCTTGAACCATCAGGAAGGCTTCCGTCAAGTATTGGTTTTGCATATGATATATATTTGCCACATCTTTGGGCAAGTTTTTCAACAAAGCTCTGCAGTCTGTCGAGGTCCTTGAATATTAGGTTTGTTTTAAGGTTCCTGTATACCCTGTGAACAATATACACTGAAGAATTTGCCCCGTTGCACTCTATATCCTCTACAAAATAGTCCCTTAGAAGAGGCTCTGTCTCATTAAAACCTATGAAATCCCTGCACAGATAATAGAATATTTTCTTATAACTCTCATAGGTTATGTCTATACCAAGCTCTATTGCAAGTATTTTGAATCTCTTGTCTATGTACTCCAGAAGTTTATCCCTTTCCTTTTCAATGATTGTCTCAAAATCAATCATATTATTCATTGCGGTTATTATCTCATCTCTCTTCTTTTCCTCTTCTTTTGTAAGTATTGGTTCCTCAATGTCATACACCACCTCGTATATTTTTGGGTCCCAGTATATGTGCACAAAAGTATAGGGTGCTATGAGGCAATATCTTACATCAACTTTTGTCTTGTCCTTTATCCTCTTTAATGGAGGTATGACTGGATTGAAATTGATGTTCGGCATCGGATAATCCTTTATGTAACTTTCATCTTTTCCCATTTTTTATCTCCCCATTTTATTCAACATTGAAATCAATGTTTATTTTGTTTAATAATGTTCCTTTGTTTGTTATGAATAAACTATATGGTCCTGGTGCTTTATTCAGGGTCTTTATGCTGTCTTCCCCATTATATGTTATGTTATATGCCTCAGAATAATCTCTTGTGAGAGTTACCTTGCTGTTCCTTCCATTATCCAGTGTAAATGCATTTATATTTCCAACACTCACATTCTTTCCAGGTTCACTATACTGATAGGTGCTGTCTATCTCAAAAATTATCCTGTCATTTATTCCATCAATCATAAATGTCCCTTTTTTTATCCCCACCTGAAGCAGTCTTTTGTTTCCTGTGCTACCTATTGTTATTATTGAATTATCTATGTCCTGCATTATCTGCACTGACTGGTCTATCACTGATTTGTCTTTCAACTCCTCTATTTTTGGTTTTATGAATGACAAAACCAGACCAATCATGACAAATGCTATAAGAAGATAAATGACTGTTTCCACCCATACCTGTCCCTTTTTATCACCCCTCTTAATCATAGGATTTTAAGCAGAAATTAGTTTAAATGTTTTTCTTTCTCCTACTCAAAAAGTGCACATGATGCAATTTCATAATCTTCATCACTTGAACCACACTGTTTGGTCCCCACAATAGGCGATAGCTTTATCCAATCCACTTTTTCTATATCTGTGCCGAATCCTCCCGCAACATATGTCTTTCCCTCATTCTTTCCTGGAAGTTTCACGGGAGTTGAATATTCTCCTTTATATGGTTTTAGATTTGATATTACAGTGTCATTGTTTGTGATTGTGAAGCTTCTTGATTCCCCTCCTGTAGATATGAGAACAACCAATGCATTAATATCAATATCCCCTATGTTTATTGAAAACTGCACTTCATTGGTTGTTTTATTATAGCAGGTATAATAATTGTTCAGGACAACTTTTCCTGCAGATTGTGCCTCAAAACACTCCTGCACTCCCTCTGTTCTCTCTGTGACCATATTTTTTACAAATGTCCACACTATTGTTGTTGTAACGAGCACAAGAAGTATAAGAAGAACAGTTGCAATTACTGTAGATAAGGCTCTCTTTCCATGAAGTTTAAACATTAATTGGATATCCATACTGCCCCTCATCACAAACATATGTTTTTTTCCCGCTGTCTGATTCCCCTATAAGAACAGGAATAAGAACTATTTCAGTTGTATCCGGGTCAAGCTGACTTGAAAATGCACTATCAGAGAATATCCCTCCCTGATTGAGACCAACTGAAGGCCAGTTTTCATTATCCTTTAGATTGATTGTCCTGTGGCTTCCGTCTCCGGTCATCTTTACTTCCATGTCAAATATAGGGACAGTTCCTGGATTTCTTATGTAAAGCCCGTCCGTAGAATCATAACTTGCATCAAAAGTGACTTCATCACACACAAGTTGTATATTGACTGGTTTGTCCTGGTCCCCGAATTTTGTGACAGCTTCCTCTGTCATTCCCCTTATCCATATGAACACTATCGCTGCTATAACAACAACAAGAGTTATAAGAAGAACGGTAGCAATAACGGGAGACAATCCTCTTGAAGATTTATTTCTTTCACCCTTTGCCCTCTTTTTCATATTATATAGTATATTTCTTTATTTTTAAATTCTTTGATTGATTTTTAACTGCACTCAATCACCTTCTTTGTATCTGCATTTTTGCAGCTCACAACCATCATTCTTCTGTTCCTAGTTTCCCATCTCAGGGGGACTATCTCTATCTTGTATACCTGTTTGTTGAGGGTAGTAAGGTTATAATCATCACTCTCAACACTGTTTGGCGCGAGAGAATTCCTTTCCTCATCTGCAAATGTTCCAAATATTACCCCGGATGGTTTGAGTATTTTATTCTCCTCCATGTTAAGGCTGGAAAGGTCTAATGTTGCAAGATCTTTATCAGGAGAGTCTGTTGCATAGATAAAATAACCCCCAATACTGAATTTACCATCATTAGTTATATCAATTGAAAGTATCTTATTATCACAGTCATAATTATATCCTGTCACAAGCAGAGAAGTCTCCTGGGGGCAGTCTATCTGTTGTTGAGGAGCATAGGTCTTTAAAACCCCATAAACCACAAGTCCCAAAACAACTGTAAATGTTACCATAAGCACATAACCCAATATTGCACTTACTCCTTTTTTCTTATTATTTTTTCTTTTATTATATGTCATTTTGCATAAGATTAATTTTCACTTATTTTTTCGCTTATAATTGCATCCTTACAGCTTATAAGATTAATTATCCTGTTCCTGGTTTCCCATCTTATTGGGATTATCTCTATTGAATATATCCCGCCTGATATTGTAGTAAGGTCATATTCATCTATCTCGCTCTCCTTTGGCGCAAGAGAATTTTTGTCCTCTTCTCCAATTGTTCCAAATATAACTATTGACCCATTTTCAATTATGGCATTACTGTCCATGTTCATCTGGGAAATGTTAAGATTTGCAAATTCTCTGTTTGGACTGTCGGATGCATAAATAAAATACCCTCCAACGTTAAAATTTCCGTTGTTCTTTATGCTTAGGCTTAATATGCCCCCTGAATAATTATAATCCTCTATTGAAAGTGAGGTTCCTTCAGGACAATTGAAATCTTCATGTGGAACATAGGTTTTCATCCACTTGTAAACTATTGCTCCCAAAACAACCGCAAAGACTATCAAAAGCACGTATCCTACTATGATGCTTACTGCTTTTTTTGATTTTCTATGGTTTCTCCTTATCCTCCTTAACCCATTATTATCCCTGGTAGACATATCTTTCTCCTCCAGTATCATACACTATTATGAAATAAAAGTTTTTTCCCTGTTCTTCATTAAATTCATAAACTTTGCTGTCGAGTGTGAATTGTATTTTTCCTCCTGAGACATCCAGGTCAGAGGAAAAGTCAACCCTTGACCCTTCTGTGTATTTGTAAGCTTCTTCAATGCTGCTGTCCTCATCAACAAATATGAAATATATATCTTTATCACTCCCTGCATACTCTGAATATTTTTCTGAGAAATCATCAAACGCAGTATTATCGGAGGTGTAAAGTTCATAATCAAACACTTTTGCACTTTCTATGCTAAGAGTTTTTGCAAGTTCATCAGTGTTTTGTGATACCGATTTCGTGGAATAATTGAGTACAACAGAAAGACTCACTATAATTACCACTATGATTATTGTTGCAATAAGAAAAAACTGTCCTCTTTTGTTTTTCATCTCTTTTATTTATACCTTTAACATATATTTTGGAATAAGTTTCTTTGCATTCTTTCTTCTTTCCTGGTGTCCTGCAAGGAATGCATTGATTTTTTCAATTGTATATTTCTTGAGTTCTCCCGTTGAGAGTTTTCCTGACTTGTAATCATCTTCAATTTTCTTTAATTTGCTGTCATCCTCTTCAAAAAAACATTTAAGATACTGGAAAGAAACATCCACTTCCGGGTCTCCCCCTAATTTTCTGTGCTCTTCAATTGTATCTCTTCCTCCTGAAAAAGCATACTTGTTTATCTTGTTTTTTACCTCTGAAGGAGAATCACCCGCAGTTATCATCACAGAATCCTTTGAACTGCTCATCACATTTCCTGCTCCTGTGAGGGAAGGAAACATCCTCTTATGCATTATTGCAGGTTTATAGAATCCAAGTTTTGGATAAACGTCTCTTGCTATTCTAAAATGTGGGTCCTGGTCAACCCCAAGAGGAATAAGACAGGGGATATTCTTTTTTTTAAGAACAGAAGGCAATATGGCAGGCACTGCCTGCATTGATGTGTAAAAGATACTTCCTATATTATTACTGTCTGTAAAACCAAAACTTGCTTTTATTGTTGAAAAGGTAATTTTCTTTGCTATTTTGATTGCCTCAGGATATAAAAGTCCGGCATGCATTGTATCAACAATAAAATGTGTCTTTTTAGGATTGAAACCTATTGCAGCAACATCCAGCATGTTTTCCTCTGTCCATTTTTGTATTTCCTCAAATGACATATTTTTATACAGGAACTTTTCATCATCTGTAAATTGAAAATATAAATCCACGTCAAATACATCCTGAAGCCATTTTGTGAAATACCACATCTGTAGATGTCCTATATGTATTGGGCCAGAAGGACCGCACCCTGTATATAAAAAAAATTTGTTTCCCTTTTCATACTCATCAAGAATCCAGTTCATATCTCTATGTGCAAACATAATCCCCCTTCTCAACATTGGATGAATATCTTCTTTAGTGTATTTCTTTATCCTTTTGAGTAATTTATCATCTATCTTTTCAAGCCC
>CAZFSJ010000035.1:0-6010 GCA_964521605.1 Candidatus Woesearchaeota archaeon | reverse complement strand
CAATTGACGGCAGGGCAAATGAGTATCTTGAGAAATTTCTGAAGAAACACTTCAGGAAAGAAGCAAAAATAATTCATGGATTAAAATCCAAAAGGAAGATTGTGGAGATAAATGGGTGAATAAAAATTCTTAAAAAGGGACATTATCTGGGAGATACATGAAAATATCAATAAAAGTGAGGTTTGATTCAAGTTATCCAAAATTTGAGAGAATTATGGAAAACAAATACATCCTATATATCCCTGAATCTAGGACAAAGGAAAGCGAGGAATTCATAAAGGGTCTGCTTTCAAAAAAACTTGGAGTCATGAAGGGCAGGATAAGTCTAGCAAGCATAACTAAAGATGGTGAATGGTCCTTTCACATAGAAGAGTAAAATGAAATATGAATATGCTCCAGACCTTCAGGAGATTGCTGAAGACATCTCAAAAAGGATTTTCCCTCACATAGTAATGGAGAGGGTGAAATGCTTTAGAAGTTACGGAAGTTCAACAAAGAGGACAATTGCACGTTGTCATGCTCTTGGGAAACTCATGCAAAAGGCAATAGGAGTGAAAGCTTATTATGCACTGGAATTTTTATCTGCAAGATTTGACAAGCTTAGCAAAGAAGAACAGATAAAAACAATAATACATGAATTGATGCACATTCCCCAGACATTCGGGGGAGGTTTTAGGCATCATGATTTTGTAACGGAGAAGAATGTCAATCTTTTCTATAAAACCTATATTTCAAAAAAAGCCGAAAGCGAAGAATATTCAAGAAGACAGGGAAGCTGGTTTGGTTAATCAGAGCTCACCTGCTTAAGATTCAGATTGAATTTCCAGGCTTCTCCCTGGTTTAAATTTTGAAAGGATATTCCATTGTCTTTCAATTCCTGCAATTCACCCCTGTCAAAATAAACTCCCATATGCTGAGCACAGTGACCCCATTGATCCTCCTGCTCTGTCTTTCCCTTGTCAAACCAGGGGAAAGAATAAAACTTGTCCTGGAAAGAAGGATCAAAAGTTACAAGACTTAAGATATGAGAACTCTTAATGACAGAAATAAGATCTCCTGAATGAATATAAGACCTTGGATTGTATTTAAAACCGCTGATTAGGGGAACCATCTCATTATTGATATTCCTATATATCATATATTGTCCTTCATTATCCTTAATCTCATCATCGACAACCAAACTAAAAATATATCCTGTGGAAACCAGTCCTATTTCCTCTGCTTTTCTTAATATATCTTCCTGCTTCTTTAGATATAACTTATCAATTTTCATTACATTCTCTCCAAGAAGTTTATCTTTTATATTCCTTAATCTTATTGGAAAAGTTGGGTCCTGTGCAATTATCTTAGCCAGACCATTAATTGCTTTTTCAGAATCATCAAAGGTTATCATACTAATTAATCTTATAAACTATTTTTAATTATTATTATGATGCAGGTGATAATAAAAAAAGGGGCAGGAGAATTTAAGATAAACAATGTTAAGAGACTTTCTGAATTTGAAAAGGGAATAGGTCTGATGTTCCACTCCAGGGAAAAATGCCCCGCAATGCTCTTTGAATTCTCAGAACCTACGAGGCTTAGGATACATTCTATCTTCGTATTCTTCAGATTTGTCGGGATTTGGCTCGACGATAAAAACAGGATAATTGAGAAAAAAATTGTAAAACCTTTCAGAATTTGCCTTAGACCAAGAAAACCTTTCTATAAACTTGTGGAGATTCCCGTCAATGAATTTTACAAGACCAAAATAGAGAGCCTCTTTGGAAAAATGTAACTACTTTAAAGAGCTCTTTTCCCGTCGAAGAAAGATTTAAAAAGAATAATGACTATAAAAAATCATATTCATAAAAAAGGAGGTTAAAAAATGGGAACAGTTTTAGTTAAGAACGTTGTCAAAAGAAAGCCAGGATATCTTTACTATGTTGACGGAAAGGGAAACGTATGTGAAGCTAAGATGGCTAGAGGCGGAAAGAAAAAGAAAAAGGCAACTAAGAAGAAAGTAGTTAAGAAGAAAAAAAGATAAACTTTCTTGCTTGCTTTTTTATTTTCTTTTTTAATATTTTTTAATTGATTTTTATTCTCTCTTTCTTGATTTTATTTTTTATAATTAACAATATATCTTGACAATTCATGATAATAATTAGATAGTATTCCAAATGCAATCAGCGAGGCTTTTGTTCCAAGATTATGTTCAATCCAATGCCCCTCTTCAAAATACATTCCCTGCTGGTAACTTAAGCTTATTCCATTCAGTCCATCTTCCTCGCTCCACCTAAGGAGCAATTCAGGTTTTCCTCCAAATACTGATTCAAGAGAAGAGGAAAATTTTTCAACCTCATTCTCCATTTTTTCTTTTCCCCCTTTTTCATAAAACTTCTGCAGTCCTGTCTTCCAGTTCTTTGGTGGGATAATGTTTGGTATAAAAGCTCCCCTGTGTTCCACCCAGTTAAGATTTGAAGGGTATTCCATATTTTTTCTCATCAAAACCTATTTATATTAATTATTGTGATTAATTTAATGACAATAGTCCTTGGAATTGAATCAACTGCGCATACTTTTGGAGTTGGAATTGTTCGCGATGGAAAAATTCTTGCAAACGTGCGAGACATGTATACCACTGAATCAGGAGGGATAATTCCCACTGAAAGTGCAAAGCATCATGCAGGAGTTTCTGAAGAAATATATAAGAAAGCCCTGGAAATGGGGAGAGTCGTGGAGAAGGATATTGACTGCATTGCTATTTCCCAGGGGCCTGGTCTGGCACCTTGTTTAATTCAGGGAATGAAATTTGCAAAAGAACTTTCAAAAAGAATTGGAAAGCCAATTGTTGGGGTTAATCATTGTGTTGCTCATCTTGAAGTTGGAAAAGTGACTGGGGCAGAAGATCCGGTAATGCTCTATGCATCCGGAGCCAATACTCAGGTGATTGCCTATGCATCTGGGAAATATAGAGTATTTGGAGAGACTCTTGATGTTGGGGTTGGTAATTTTATTGATAATTTTGCAAGATATTCGGGCATAGGATTTCCGGGGGGCCCTGTAATAGAAAAGCTTGCTAAAAATGGAAAAGAACTTATTGAATTACCTTACAAAGTGAAAGGGATGGACGTGACTTTATCTGGGATTCTTACAAATCTCAAACAAAAAACTGAATCAGGAAAATACAAGATGGAAGACCTTGCATATTCCCTTCAGGAAACTGTATTTGCAATGCTTGTTGAAACTGCAGAGAGAGCAATTGCACACACAGGAAAAAAAGAGTTGCTTTTGGGAGGGGGGGTTGCATGCAATTCCCGCCTTCAAGGTATGTGTAAAGTTATGTGTTTAGAAAGAGAGGACAAAGTTAATTTTTTCTGTCCTGAAAGAAGTCTTTTAGTGGATAATGGAGCAATGATTGCTTTTTTGGGAGAAATAATGTTCAGGGCGAAAGCAAATGTATTCAAAGTTGAGGATTTGAATAAACTTGATATAAACCCCTCTCAAAGAACAGACGACATTGAAGTTAGTTGGAGATAAGATTTAATTAAAACTCTAATTTTAAAAAGTTTGATTGAGTGTATGTTTAATGAATAAAAGGGGCACACATGTTGAAATATTAATAGCATTCATAATATTCATAGTGTTTGTGCTTTTTCTTTTGTCAATAATCCTCCCTCCTGTAACAACCCAGAGAGACAAGGAAAAGATGGTGGACAGTATTGAAGTTGGCATAATTGGAAGAGTATCCTCTGATGTTAAAATGGCTACAGTCAATACTGGAACAGGAGGGGATGTGTGCATAGATCTTTCTGACCTTGGAATGGGGAGAAATATAGCTGTGAAAGACATATCGGAAAATGCAGGAAGCATAAGCATAAGCGGGAATGATGATTCATTATTGATAGATAAAACAAATTCGGCGGACACTCTCTTCAGAATATATTATTCAGATAACTTTGATTCTCTTTCAGGAGGAGGATGCAATGCTGATTCTTATGATGTTGGTTTGGTGAAGACATATAATTATGTGTTTGAGAACAAATTCCTGGAGTTACTAAATACAAATTATAATACACTCAAGGAACAATTGAAGATTCCTCAGGGAGTTGAGATAGGTTATGGAATTGTGCTTTCAAACGGAACAAGCATTGAAAGCAGCAGTGAGCAGGTGTCAACAAATATATATGTAAAAGAGACGCCTGTTGAATATGTTGATTTAGACGGAGATTTAAAGGAGGGATATGTAAGGACAAAGGTATGGTAGAGAATAGTATTTTAAAATCAAAAGGGGGATGGATTAAACTTGTAGAGGTATTTGTATCTATACTTCTTCTTTCAGGAGTTTTATTAATAGTTGCAAACAGGAGCATTGATAATGGAGCAAACATGCAGGAGCAAATATCCTCAAAAGAGTTTGCAATATTACGGGACATTGAACTGAATGATGCTCTCAGGACAGAGATAATCGGCGTTAGTGAGGGGAATCTTCCTGTTTCATGGGGTGATTTTGAAACTTCATTGAGCAATGTAGAGCAAAGAATAAATGAACTTACACCCGTAAATCTTGAATGCAGTGCAAAACTTTGTGCATTTGGAGTGGAATGCACTCTTGATATAGCTGAAGAAATTGGAGAATCAAATATCTATGCAGAATCAGTTGTTATATTTTCAGACGTGAATGATTATTCCCCTAGAGAATTGAAAATGTTTTGTTCAGTGAAAGATTAATTATCCTTTCCAGTTTATTATTGGAATAATGTGTTTTATTATTTTCACGCTTTTTTCCTGGGCATCCATTACCTGGTTTATGTCTTTGTAGGCCATTGGGGCTTCATTGAGTGTTTTTTCATTTACAGTTCCGATTATTCCTTTCATGCTCTCTGTGAAATCTTTCATGGATATTTTTTGATGAGCCTGTTTTCTGCTCATTGCACGTCCTGCTCCATGCGTGGATGAATTCAAAAACTTTGCATTCCCAAGCCCTTCAACTAAAAAAGTTCCATCACGCATGTTTCCGGGAATTATTCCGCGTTCACCTTTTTTTGCGGGAGTAGCACCCTTTCTGTGAATATAATACAGCTTCCCAGAGGTTTTTTCAGGAATTGCATGGTTATGATTTTTATTAACCCAGAGTTCTGTCTTCAGTTTCTCTCCCAATACCTGCTCAATTACTTCTATGACTTTGTAACTCATTTCCAATCTGTTAAGAAGAGCATATTCAAGACCAAAGTCCAGCACATTAAGATATTCTTTTCCTAATTGAGAATTAACATCCAGAGGAAAAGTCTTTTCATAACCCTCTTTTTCATGAGAACCCGAAGCATTTATCATATATTTCTTCGCAACTTTATATCCAATTCCCCTGCTTCCTGAATGAATCACTAGCCAGACCTCTTTATTATAATATCCAAGCTCAATAAAATGATTGCCTCCTCCTAATGTCCCAAGGTGTTTAAGGGAGGTATCTCTCAAAAAATTATAGATGTTCTTGTCATGGGGGCCCTGTTTGAATTTTTCCAAAAGCCCTGCAAATGCTTCTCTGGTTTTAATGGAAATGTTTTTTTCCTTTTGATACTCCCCTACGCCCATGGGTATTCTCTTCACGACCCTCTTATATATTGCTTCTTTGTTCTTCTGAACCTTTTCAAATATATCTTTTGATTTAATCCTTACAGCAATCATTCCGCATCCAATGTCAAAACCAACCCAGGCAGGAACAATGAAACCTTTTGTTTTAAGGACGGCTCCTATGGGAGCTGCATACCCCAGATGAGCGTCTGGCATAAGGGCTGCTGACACTACAAAATCCTGAGAATAGCACTCCCTAAACTGCTTTAAGGTATCTTTATCTGCATTTATAGAATAGTCAAAAATCTTCTTGTCCATTTTATATCCTCTATGCACTGTAAAACTTATAAAAGTTTGTTTGTACACATATATAGGTAGTATAATAGAATAAAAGGCATAAGCTTTAAATAGTACTATTGAGTAGTTACAACATGGGAAAAATAATGAATAAGCTTGAAAA
>CAZFSJ010000034.1:0-6070 GCA_964521605.1 Candidatus Woesearchaeota archaeon | reverse complement strand
AGGAGATGCCTGAAGAAGAGGAAGATGAAGAAGATAGGGCAGGGGCTTTTGACTGATTTTTAACAATAGAAAACCTTTAAAAACTAATTTTGTTCTAACTTATCATGGAAATGAATGTTCTTAAGGATGACAAAGAAGAATTTGAAGCTGAAATAGACAGCCTCACTCTTGTGGAAATATTAAGGGTTTATCTTAATAAGGATTCTGCGGTAACTTTTGCTGCATGGAAAAGGGAACATCCTACTAAAAATCCTCTTCTTTCTGTGAAGACAAAAGGAAAAACTCCTAAAAAGGCAATAAATGACGCAATCGCGGCAATAACAAAGGATTTGGATGGAATTGAAAGTGATTTTAAGAAACTGAAGTGAATTCAAATAACAACAATACTTATTAATCCTTGTCTTGAATTATTTTTAGGTATATAAATTATGAAAACCGAAAAGATTTCAACTGGAAGCTATGATTTAAACACCTGGCTTTATGGAGGATATGAAAAAGACATTATTACAATGATTGCTGGTCCTCCCGGATGTGGAAAGACAAATTTTGTAATTTTGACAGCTTGCAGTCAGGCTAAAAAAGGGCATAAGGTGATATTTATAGACACGGAAGGGGGTTTTAGTGTTGAGAGAGTAAAGCAGGTTGTTGGGGCAGAGAATTTTGAGAAGGTTCTTGAAAATATTCTTTTGCTTAAACCAACAAATTTTGAAGAACAGAAGAGAGATTTTGGTAAATTGCTTGGTCTTGTGAAGAAGGAAGATATTGGGTTAATAGTTGTGGATGGTATGGCAATGCTTTACAGACTTGAGATTGGTGATGCACGTAATTCTAAGGATGAGGAAAAAGTTCAGGAAGTGAACAGAGAAATTGCAAAGCAAATGCGTATTTTTGCAGAGATATCAAGAAAACAAAACATTCCAATACTAATAACAAATCAGGTCTATCTTGAGTTCGTGTCTGAGGAGGAATTTAAGAAGG
The DNA here is from genome assembly GCA_964521605.1 of Candidatus Woesearchaeota archaeon. Lineage (GTDB taxonomy): Archaea > Nanobdellota > Nanobdellia > Pacearchaeales > GW2011-AR1 > MWBV01. Next base: position 5,092 of record CAZFSJ010000034.1, on the reverse strand, counting down.
GTGTTGAAAGAAGCACCAATCTTGTTGGAGGGGACCTTTTCAAATACTGGAGCAAATGCATAATTGAGCTTAAGAATGATGCCGGAAAGAGAAAAGCTGTTCTTCTTAAACATAGGAGCATGCCTCAGAAGGAGATAAGTTTCATAATAAAGAATGAAGGGATATTTAGAAAAAGGTGGATTTGAATGAGTAAATAATTATTTTAAAATACATATTATTAACTATTTCGTAGTGTTATAAAAATTTAAAGAGAGGTTATTTTTCTTTTTTATGGCAGAAAGCATAAAATTTGAAGCAGTAAAAAAAGTTGCAGATGTTAATTTCAAAATAAAGGATCTTAGTAAGATATCTAAGGTTGATGCAATTTCTCCTCCAAGCGTATTTATTGGTTCAAAACTAAAGTATCCTTTGGTGAATGTGGGAATATTAAGTCCCTTGAATAAGGATGAGAATTCCTGGCTGTATGATGATGCGAAATACTGGGCGGAAAATGATTTGGGTATAGAGGATGTTATTGGACTTAGAAATGGATTACTTAATTCGAGGTTTCAGGCAAAGGTGAGTGATGTAAGACTTAATAAGAAGTTTGTGGAAATTGCAAAGGACGTTGCAATATCCTCAAGACAGATTGATGTTGAGATTGAACTTAAGAACAGGCTTATACTTGGAAGGGAAAAAGACAGGGTATTGACTCCCCATGGTATGCGTGCAAGACTCAAGAATGTAGAAATAACCGGAAATCTGAAAGTTGATAAGAAAGTTGACAAGGTAATAAATGATGACCTTAAAGCTTCAGAAGGAATGCAGTACCTGTACAAAAATGAGATAAATGAGTATGCATTAAGCAAGATACTTAGCGTAGGAGTTATGGGTTTGAAGAAAAATAAAAAACTTGTACCAACAAGATGGAGCATAACCGCCACGGATGATACCCTTGGAAAATATCTCATAAAAAGCGTGAAGAATTATCCCTGGCTTGAGGATCATGAACTTCTATATGGTGAATTTATGGGAAATCAATACATAATACTTCTTTTTCCAAATGTCTGGAGTTATGAATTGTTTGAATTGTATCTTCCAAATAGCTCATGGAATCCTGGTTCAGAAATAAAAGCTTCAACTGACATGGAAGGTTATGATGGAAGAAAGACTTACGCATTTGATACTGCCGGAGGATATTATGCCTCAAGATTTGCGGTTCTTGAATATCTGAATTCAATAAAAAGACAGGCAAGTGTGCTTGCCATAAGAATTGAAACTCCAAGTTACTGGGCAGCATTGGGAGTGTGGGTAGTTAGGGAGAGTGTGAAAAAAGCGATACAGCACAGAATGAAATTTGCTGACAGAGAAGAATTGCTGGAAAGTGTTAAGAAGATTGGCATGATAAAATATCATTTTGATTTCTCAAATATACTTGAGAGAAGCAAATTATTAAAGACAAGAAAAGAACAGAAAAGTCTTAGAGATTTTATGTGAATCAAAAGAAGGTGGCAAAGATTAATCCTATATATCCTTAAAAAGTGAACGTGCAAAATAAAATCCAACTACCACTGAAACTATTGTTGAGTATGATTCTGGGATTCTTATGTTATATATTATGAGGAAAATGTAAGGTACAATTATAATAAATGCTAGAAAATGAACAACCATATGATAAATATTTGTTCTTTTTTCTTTGTTTATTTCTCTAAATTTAGTAATATATCCATCTTTTCTTAAATCCTCTTTTGTAGAAATAGATTCGATTATTTCTTCGTTGCTTTCTTTTTGAGGCATTTTATAATTTCCATTTTTATCACCTCTTATTTATTTTATGAAGACTATCTCTTTTTCTTTTTTACTCTTCTTATCTCTAATGATTATTTCATTTCCTGCTGCTTTCTCCAGCTCTAAAAAATTAGTTAATTTTAAACTACTCCTTATTACATCTGAGATGGAATCTAATTTTAATTTCTTTCTTAATTCTTCAATTTCTTCCTGGGCTTGATTTGAAAGGATAACTTGGATTTTCTTTTTATTCATATTATCTTTTATTTTAGTAGCTTTATAAGCTTTTTTGTTATACATCCTCTAAATGGATGTTATACGTATGTTTTACTACTCCTTTTAAGTGTACAAATTGTTAAAAATTGACAATTTTTATTCTATTTATGGTTGCTAAAAATAGATTGCAACTCATAGCTGAAATCGAGGATTTTTTTGGAAAGCCAGTTTATGCCATAGTTTATAATCCAAGCTTTGAAGAAGGGATATCTGAGGGAGACGAGAGATATTTCTCATTCTTTATAGAAAAAATACTTAAACCCCACAAGGTAAAAGATTGCATTATAATTATGTCTGGCCTTGGAGGTAATTTAAAAACTTCTCTTTTATGTTCACAAATATTGAGAAATAACTTAGAAAATTATTCTGTTTTCATTCCAACTGTTGCTGGGTCTTCATTATGTTATTTTATATTAAATTCCAATCTTTTATTGGTTGGTAACAAGAGCATTTTAACCCAGATAGATCCTGTTTTTTATAATAATGGAGAAGAATATCGTTGTATTAATTGTTTAAATCATTTAGATCCAAAGATAAAACGTTTTGCCACAGAGAATTTTAATTCTGTTTTTGAAATATTAAGAGATATTATCACCAGTGATAAGAATGTTTTTGATATTGAAGTTGTAAAGAGGAGTAGAAAGAAATTGGATTATTTGAATTTGGTTATTAATCATTGGATGAAAAAAGATGGAAGTCATTTTGATAAAATTGATTTAAAAGAGTTGATTAAACTGAAAGTTAAATTTAAGAAGATAACGCCTTTAATTGTTGAAGGAGCAATTAATCTAATAAATCTTTGTCGTGAAGAATTATATGAAGAAAATCAGCGTTTTGTTATCCAAACGAATCTAAAAGATGAAGATTATCTTGGAGGATTCTTTTTTTCATAATACCCTATTATTCTTTTGCTTCAGTTTTATTTTCCTGCATCTCTTTTTCTTTTTCAAATTCAGCTCTTTTTTCAGCTGCTTTTTCAACCCACTCCTTGTTTGTAGGACAGGCAGGATTGAAGCAGAAAGTCCAAGGCCTTTTTCCTTTTGCAAGACGTGTGACCATGGGCCATCCACATTCTTCACAAACCTTGTCAGATTTTTTTATCTGTCCGTTTGGAGGTAGACTATAGGTGTTCTTGCAATCAGGATAGGCATTGCAAGCTACAAAGAATCTTCTCGTTTTTTTGGAATAACTTATTGAGAGTTCTCCTTTTCCACATTTTGGACAGGTTACAAGAGCGTTTTCTCTTTTTTGTTGTTCTCTATATTCAAGGTTTGCTTCCACAAGCTCCTGTCCTATTTTATTTTTGTGCTTTTCAAAGTCCTTGGAAATATCTGTTATTGTTATTTTTGCCCTGTCTATTATGTCTGCCTCTTTTTTCTCTTGTTTTGCCTTGTCATGCATCCTTTGTATGTTCTCTGTGTCAAGCTCGAATTCTCTTGTAAGTTTTTCATCTACTATTATTGGGGAGTATTTTTCAAGAGTATTTATGAGAGATATTCCCAGAGGGGTGGCCTGAATGCTTTGTCCCTCCACATATCCTCTGTCATAGAGTGTTTCTACTATTGAAGACCTTGTTGCTTTTGTTCCAAGATTTCTTTTTTCAAGTTCAGAGATTATTGAAGCAGGAGAGTACCTTCTTGGGGGTTGTGTCTCTTTCTGGACAATTTCCGAAGAAATTATTTCCGCTTTTCCATCCATATCAGGGATTTCTTCTTCTTTGAGTTTTGTTGGATATATCTCCATCCAGGCTTTTTTTGCTATTGATTGTCCTCTTTTTGAAAAGGTCATATCATTGAGTGTCGCTTTTATGGTCTTATTGTCAATGAGCGCATCTTCGCAGAATAGTCCCAAGAATCTTTTTACAATAAGTTTGTATATCTTATCTTCATCTCCTGAAAGTATCTGGGTGTTTCCCGTTGGATAAATTGAAGGGTGTGCGGGGTCATTTTTGTTTCCTTCAATTGGTTTTTCTCTTTTGATTAGTTTTTCGGCTTTGAAGTCTTTTGCAAGTTTTTTTAGTATGTCTTTATACCCTATTGAGGGAGGAAGCTTTTGGGAAGAGGTTCTTGGGTAGGATATGAGTCCTGCAAGATAAAGCGACTGGGCTATCTGAAGGGTCTTGGAAGGAGTTATCCCGTAGAATTTATACGCTTCCGTCTGGAGAGTTGTAAGATTGAAGGGTACAGGAGGAGGAAGAGTCTCCTGTTTTTTTATTGTCTCAACGGATACCTCTTTTCCTTTTAATTCTTCAAATCTTTTTAATTTTGATTTGTCAAAAATATCTTTTATGTATTTAAGTTCAATTTTATTTTTTTTATCTGAGATTGTTATGAAAACCTGCCAGTAGGGTTTTGGCTTGAAGGCAAGAATCTCTTTTTCTTTTGAGACTATAAGATGTAATGCTGGTCCCTGTACACGTCCTATGGACATTATCTTAAACTTTCCTGTTGTTTTTATGGAATTCATGAGGGCTCTTGAAAAATTTATACCATAAAACCAGTCAAGGTAGTGTCTTGTCTCTCCTGCAATTGCCTGTCCCCAGTTTATATTTTCAGATTTGTTTTCATAGGCCTGTTCGAGTTCATTCTTGGTTAGGGTTGAGAATTTCATACGCGCAGCATCCTTCTGATCACAAAGGTATCTTACTATGTTTACTCCTATAACCTCCCCTTCTATATCATAGTCTGTAGCTACTGTTATCTTTGATGCATCTTTTACAAGCTTAAGAATGGTATCGTAATATCTTTTTGTAAAGTCTTTTTTTCTTGCAAGAAAATTTGGAACCCATTTTATATTGAATACAGGAATCTGATAACCTGTTGTTGTTTGTTTAAGCGTGAACAAGTGCCCTACCGCACACGCAACAACTATTTTATTTTTTCCTCTTTGAACTTCGTAATATGGAACTTTATTATAATTTTTCTGAGACATTTCACCTAAAGCTGAAGCAATCTTCATAGCTGCCTGAGGTTTTTCTGTTATTATAAGTTCATAACCCCTTTCTTTTAGTTTGACCTTTGGATATGAGTACTCCTGGGCTTTTTTGGAT
>CAZFSJ010000033.1:3247-6076 GCA_964521605.1 Candidatus Woesearchaeota archaeon | reverse complement strand
ATACATATTCTCTTTCCTTCCCTTGAGAAGGACCCCTGTTTTCTTAAGCTCTTTATTATGGAGATTTTCTGTAAGGTCATCAAATGCCACAAGAATGTCCATCTTTGAATCATTGCTGTGTACTGGTTCCTCTGAAAAAGTAAGGACATTGAAATTATGTCCTCCTCTTATTAGGCTTTGATAGTCTCTTGAATAGAACACATAATACCCCATCTTCACAAGAGCCTCTCCAAGAATGTGTGTGAGAATATTCGGGCCTGTTCCAGCAGGACCTCCAAAAAGAACGTTATATCTTTGAGCCATTTTTCCTCTTCTTTTATATAAAAAATAAGCTTCTTATTTAAAGCTTTTTATGTTGGCTTTAATCTTGCAGAAAAACACAAACATACTTAAAAACCCCTGAATAATCAAACTTTTATGGTTCGTTTCGCACATATTGCAGATGTCCATCTTGGGGGGTGGAAGCAGCAGCAGATGCAAAATCTTAATTTTGAGTCATTTAAAGAGGCAGTCAGGATATGTATAAATTCAAAACTGGATTTTGTTCTTTTTGCGGGAGATTTGTTTGATTCAGCCTATCCTCCAATAGAAATACTCAAAGAAACATTTGCCCAATTCAAGAAGCTGAAGGATGCAGGAATCCCCTGTTTCATAATTGCAGGTTCACACGACTATTCTGTCTCAGGAAAGACCTTTCTTGATGTACTGGAGAAAGCAGGATTCTGCAAGAATGTCTATAATGCAGAAGAAAAAGAGAACTCAATAACCCTTAATCCCGTTGTATATGGTAATGTTGCAATCTATGGTTACCCAGGGAAAAAATCAGGTCTTGAAGTACAGGACCTTAAAAAAATAAGGTTCAATGACTCTCCGGGATTATTCAAAATATTCATGCTTCACACAACAATAGACCCCGTTGTGGGCACCCTCCCAATAGAATCAATAAATCCGGATAAACTTCCAAAGGCAGATTATTATGCTCTTGGACACATTCACGTATATTATAATGAAAAAGGAGTCGTTTATCCAGGACCATTATTTCCAAACAATTTTAAGGAACTTGAAGACCTTAAACAGGGAAGCTTTGTGATATTTGATTCGGAATCAAATGAGAAGATACAAAGAGTAAAGATACCTACAAAACCCATTGAGCACCTGGTGATAGAAGTTGAAGATGCTCTTACTGCAACAGAGAAAATAATCTATGAACTCAACAAGAAGAATCTTAAGGACAAGATAATTCTTCTAAGGGTTTATGGAGAACTTAAACGTGGAAAGACATCTGACATAAAATTCCAGAAGATTGATGAATTCCTTAAATCCAAGGAAGCTTATTTCCTTCTCAAGAACACTCACGACCTAATCCCCGTTGAAGAAGAACTGGAATTCAATGTTCCTGAGAAAGATTCTGAGAACATTGAAGAAGAGACAATAAAAGCATATGCGGAGAATAATCCTTCTGATTTCAATAGTGCAATACCAGAACTGATGAACATACTCTCCATAGACAAGCAGGAGGGAGAGACAACTGAAACTTTTCACAATCGGTTGTTGCTGGGCACAACAAAACTTTTCAGGATATAAACAAATTTCATATTAAAATGAAAATAAAAAAAATAATACTTGACAACATAAGAAGCTATGAGCATCAGGAGATAGATTTTCCAGATGGTTCTGTGCTGCTTTCAGGAGATATTGGCTCAGGAAAGACCTCTGTCCTTCTAGGCATAGAGTTTGCTCTATTTGGACTTCAGCCAGGACAAAAGGGTTCTTCAATCCTCCGTAACGGCCAGGTTCAGGGAGGAGTGTCAATAGAATTTGAGATAGATGATAAATTAATTGTGCTTGAGAGGACACTTAAAAAAGCAAGGTCCATATCCCAGGATTATTGTTCAATCTCAATAGATGGGGAGAAAAAAGAAGTCTCTGTCACAGAACTCAAGACAAAAGTTCTGGAGCTTCTTAATTATCCAAGAGAGTTTGCAAAGAAACAAAACCTTTTGTATAAATTCACAGTATACACCCCTCAGGAAGAAATGAAGCAGATAATTTTGGAAGATTCAGACACGAGAATAAACACCCTAAGGCATGTTTTTGGAATTGACAAATATAAAAAAATACTTGAGAATACATCCGTATTCATATCCAAAGTAAGAGAAGAGAAGAGGATTAAAGAGGCAATAACATCTAATCTTGAACAGGACAAACTTGATATTGTATCCAAGGAGAAAGAGCTGAATGAGAAATCTTTCAACATACTTTCTTTCGAAGAGGATCTTAAGAAGAAAGTTGAGAGAAGAAAGGTTATCCAGGAAGAGAAAGAGGAGATATCCAGAAAGATAGATGAAAAATACAAGCTTCAGCAGGAAGTGGAAAAAACTAAACTGTTCATATCAACAAAAAATGACACAATATATAGCAATACACGTATGATTACTCAGCTTAAGTCACAGATACAGGAGCTTCAGGAACTGGATTTTGATGAGAAAGAGATAACCAGACTTGAGAATGAGCTTTCAATAATAAAATCAAAGAAACATGAGCTAAGTGAACAGAGTATAAATCTCTCTGGGCTTATCCATTCTTTAAATTCCAAGAATGATGACAATGAAAAAGTGAAAGAGAAACTGAAACATCTCGAGGTCTGTCCAACCTGTCTCCAGGAAGTTGATCCAGTGTATAAATCAAATGTAATTAACAAGATGGATTCGGACACCTCCATGAACAATAACTCAATAAAAGAACAGATAATAAAAAGAGATTCTCTCCGTGACGAGATATCCAAACTAGATTATGATGCTTCAATAAAAGAGAAAAGGATACAGGAAT
>CAZFSJ010000033.1:0-3237 GCA_964521605.1 Candidatus Woesearchaeota archaeon | reverse complement strand
TAATCTAAAATTTCCAGTTTTACACTGGCCCCTGATACAGGAATTGAAAATAATACGTATAAGGATAAAAGAGATAGATGATAAGCAGAGACATCTTTCAACTTTGGAAAAAGAGAATCTTTCCCTTTCAAAGGACTTGGAAATGCTGGAGAACCAGCTTAAACTGATAAAAGAGAGCGTTTTTAGCATGAACAAGTTTGACAATCTTAATGAAGAGAAACAAAAAGAGCTCAACGATGCTTTGAGGGAAGAGAAGATGGCCGAGATAAAAGTTGCCGAATTGAGAAGAGAAATTGAGGTGTTTTCAAGACAGATAAACGAGATGAAAGAGCGCATAAAAAAGACAGAAGAAATAAAACATCAGGCGCACTACCTTGCTGATCTTGAGGAATGGCTTTCAAAGAAGTTCATACCAATAATTTCTGCTGTGGAAAAGAATGTTTTTACAAAGCTAAAGATAGAATTCTCAAAACTTTTCTCAGAGTGGTTCTCAATGCTTGTATCTGACACTTTTAATGTAAGGCTTAGTGAGGATTTCACACCTTTAATAGAACAGCAGGATTATGAGATAGATTATGCTTATCTTTCAGGAGGAGAAAGGACTGCAATCGCACTTGCCTATCGTCTCTCCCTGAATCAGGTGATAAATTCATTCCTGAGCAAGATAAAAACCCGTGATTTGGTCATACTTGACGAGCCAACAGATGGTTTTTCAGAACAACAATTGGACAAGATGCGTGGGGTTTTGGAAGAACTGAACGTATCACAATTGATAATAGTAAGTCATGAACAGAAGATTGAGAGCTTTGTTGATAATGTAATAAGATTCAAGAAAGAAAACGGAAGGAGCTTTATTGAGGGGGTTGAAGCCTGATTATTTAAAAAGTTGCCTAAAACTCCCCAATCCGAAAAATTTATAAAACCCCTTATTTTACATAGATTATAAATTCTAGATTGATTTAATCTAAAAATATAAAAAATGGACGCAGAATTAAAAAACTCAAGATTAAATACAGGAACAACAATATTTGGGATTGTATGCAAAGATGGTGTTGTAATGGCTTCTGACAGGCAGATTTCTGCAGGCACACTTGTTGTAGGAAAAAACTTCCAAAAAACAGTGAAGATAAATGATTATCTTTTGTTATCATTTACAGGAATGGTATCTGATGCACAGAGAGTAATGAAAATACTTCCAGCTGAATTGAAGATAAAAGAACTTAGGTCCAAATCAAGACCTACAGTTGAACAGGCTGCAAATTTGCTTTCAACAATACTATATTCAGGAGCAAGACAGGCCATGATGCAGGTTGGAAATCTGGTTGCAGGATTCAATGAAGATGGAACAACAGAGCTATATACAGTTGAACCGGCAGGAAGTGTTGTCAAGGTTGAAGATTATGATGCTAACTTTGGTTCAGGTATGCCCTTTGTTTTGGGATTACTGGAAAGACAATACAAAAAAGATTTAACAGTTAAGGAAGGGGTTGAACTTGCAAAAGAAGCTTTAAAGAGTTCTACCCAGAGAGATATGGGCTCTGGCTACGGAATTGACGTGTTCACCATAACAAAAGAGGGAATTAAAAAAGTGGTTGAACAGCAGATTCTTCCAGATTATGTAGACGAAAAGAAATAATCTTAATCATAATATTTTTGAAAAATGGAAATTTTAAATAGAATTACAGAGAAATTACACGGAAAGGTTAAAGAAGCAAACTTTGAAGGAGCAAACATAGTTTTGTACACAGACAATGAGAATTTTTTTAGAGAGGGAGAGGGAGAAATAAAAAAGATAGTTGATGAAATTAAAAAAAGAATTGAACTTCGTGCAGACCAGAAGATACTTCCTTCAAAAGAGGCCACAGAAAAGAAGATACGTTCAATTGTTCCGGAGGATGCAGAGATAACAGAGATAATTTTTGATATTCAAAGAAGTATAGTTGTTATAGAGGCAAAAAAGCCAGGACTGGTTATAGGAAAGCAGGGCTCAATACTTGAAGACATAAGAAAAGAGACTTTATGGGTCCCACAGGTACAGCGTTCTCCAGCAATAAAGAGTAAGATAACAGAGAGCATACGTGAGGTTTTGTATGACAATAATAATTACAGAAGAAAATTCCTAAACGAAATAGGAGAAAAGATATACAAAGGATGGAATCCTGAAAAGATAGAAGAATGGGTTAGAGTAAGCTTCCTTGGAAGCGGAAGACAGGTTGGAAGAAGCTGCCTTCTTTTGCAGACTCCTAATTCAAACATACTTCTTGACTGTGGGATAGATGTTGCCTCCTCTGGAAATGACAAGTTTCCTTATTTCAACATTCCCGAGTTTGACATCTCCCAGCTTGATGCAATAATAATAAGTCATGCACACCTTGACCATTCTGGTCTTTTGCCCTACCTCTATAAGATGGGTTATAGAGGACCTGTATATATGACCGCTCCCACAAGAGACATTGCAGCTCTTCTGGCACTTGATTTTATTGGTGTTGCTTACAAGCAGGCAGCAACCCCGCTTTTCAGTTCAGCAGACATAAAAGAGATGGTAAAACACAGCATCTGCCTTAATTATAATGAGGTTACTGACGTTACCCCTGATATAAGGATAACTCTTTACAATGCAGGTCATGTTCTTGGTTCTGCTCAGGTGCACATAAATATAGGCAATGGATTGCATAATTTTATTTATACAGGAGATATGAAATATGGAAAGACGAGACTTCTTGACCCTGCCGTTAACAGATACACGAGAGTTGAATCAATCCAGGTGGAATCCACCTATGGAGGAAAAGAAGATACAATGCCTCCTAGAAGGGATACTGAAAAGAGATTCATAGACATGGTAAGAGAGACGGTGGAAAAAGGAGGGAAAGTTCTTCTTCCAGAACTTGGACTTGGGCACTCACAGGAAACCCTTTTAAGAGTTGAAGAAGCAGTGCGTACCGGAGAGCTTCCAAAGATACCCATGTATATTGATGGTATGATTTGGGATATTAATGCAATTCACACAGCATATCCTGATTTCCTTAGCAACAATATCCGTGCTTCAATATTTCAGGACAAGAATCCTTTTGTTTCAGATATATTCATGAGGGTTGGTTCTCCTCAGGAGAGAAAACAGGTGATAGAAGGAGGCCCATGCATTGTCATTGCAACATCAGGTATGCTTGCAGGAGGAGCTTCCGTTGAATATTTCAGATATTTTGCAGACAACCCCAATAATCTTCTTATACTTAGTTC
>CAZFSJ010000032.1:0-6333 GCA_964521605.1 Candidatus Woesearchaeota archaeon | reverse complement strand
CTTCGATGCAGTTGTAATAAGATTAAAGAAGCCCTATAGAAGATTAAACGGAGAAAGAATTGCATTTGAAGATAACGCAGTAGCAATAATGAAAGATGAAAAAGGAAATCCAAAAGGAACTCAGATTAAAGGACCAATTGCAAGGGAGGTACAGGAGAGATGGGCACAGGTTGCCAAAATCGCTCAGACTGTTTATTAATATAAAATGAAAAGAAAATTTTCAACATCATGGAAGGGAAGCAGCCAACCAAGAAAGAAGAGAAAGTACCAGGCAAATGCCCCTCTTCACCTTAGAAAGAAATTCCTCAGCATAAACCTTTCAAAGGAACTCAGAAAGAAACAGGCAAAAAGAAACATGATTGCAAAGAAAGGAGATAAGGTAAAGGTCTTTTCAGGAAAATTCAAGGGAAAAACAGGAAAGATACTTTCAATAGACCTGAAAAAATCAAAGGTAATAATAGAGGAAATAAATGTGAAGAAGATGGACGGGTCAAAGGCAAGCGTTAGGATGCAACCTTCAAATCTTCAGATAATAGAGCTGGCTGAAAGGGCAATGAAGAAGAAAAAAGAAAACAAAGAAACGGGCAAAAAAGAAGAAGAGAAGAAAAATGAAACTGAAAAACCAAATCCAAAGAAGAAGGAGAAAATGAAAGATAATAAAAAGGGAGAATCAAAAACTAAAGATAAGGAGAAGAAAAAATGAGTCACGTAAAAAGACATGCCGTGCCTAAGACATGGCCAATACAAAGAAAAGGAACAACATTTGTAGTTAAATCAGGACTTAGTTCCACAAACTCCCTTCCTGTACTAATAATCATGAGAGACCTTCTGGGAGTCGCACAGAACAGAAAGGAAGTCAAAAGAATGATACACATGAAGAGCATACTCCTTAATGGAAGGCAGATAAGAGATGAAAAGGAAGGAGTTGTTTTATTTGACGTAATAACTCTTGTGCCTTCAAAGAAAAATTACAGGCTTACAATATTAAGGAATGAAAAGTTCAACGTGGAAGAGATAAAAGAAAGTGAGGCTGGAACAAAGGTTGCAAAAATAATAAACAAAAGAATGCTAAAGGGAAAAAAGGTTCAGATAAACCTCAGCGATGGAAGAAACATACTTTCAGATGCTAAGTGCAAAGTTGATGACTCTGTTCTCATAAACCTGAAGAGCAAGAAAATAGAAAAATGCATTCCTTTTGATGAAAAGGCGGAAGCTATGGTTTTTGCGGGAAAGCACTCCGGAGAAAAAGGAAAAATAAATTCAATAGACAAAGAGAAAAAGACCGTTGAGATAACAAATAAAGAAGGAAAAATCAATGTGTTAATTAAACAGGTGATGGCAATAAATTAAGATGGCAAATAAAAACGAAGAAAACAATGTAATGAGAAGCGTTAAGATAGACAAGATAGTGCTGAATGTGGGCGGAACAGCAGACGCTCTTGATAAGGGTACAAGATTATTGAAGTTCATAACAGGAAAAAAACCTGCGAAGATAAAATCAAATAAGAGAATACCAACATGGGGAGTGAGACCTGGTCTTGAAGTCGGAGCAGTCGTAACATTAAGAAAAGATTTCATTGAACTGCTTAAAAGAATGCTTGTAAGCATTGACAATACTCTAAAAAAGAAGCAGGTAAGTGAAAACAACTTCTCATTTGGAATAAAAGAATATATTGAAATACCCGGAGTGGAATACCAAAGAGACATTGGTATAATGGGCTTTGATGTGACCATCGTCTTCAAAAGAAGCGGAAGAAGGGTGGCACTCAGGAAAGCAAAGAGAGGAAAGGTCTCAAAGAAGCAGGTAATAACAAAGGAAGAAATAATTAAATTCATGGAAGACAACTTCCAGACAAGATTCATATAATCAAGGATAAAAAATGACAGCAAGTGATTGGAAAAAAATACTGAAACAACTGGATGCAAAGCCAGTTATTAAAGAGAAATATATAAAACATAATGAACCAAAGAAAAGGAAGATAGGAGTAGCCGCGCAGAAATGTGAAAGATGCGGGAGATTCGGTGCACACATAAAATCATACGGATTAAATTTATGCCGCCATTGCTTCAGAGAAATAGCAGTGGATATCGGCTTCAAAAAATACAGTTAAAATGAGCCACGACGTAGTTGCAGACGCACTAAACATGATAAGGAATGCCAAGAAGGCAGGAAAGGAAAATGTAGAGATAAAGATAATCTCAAATTTGCTTATAGAGATATTGAAAATAATGAAACAGGAAAAAGCAATAAAGAAATACAAGATAGATGCAAAGGAGAAATCAATAACTCTTACGGTGGGAAACCTTTCTGACTGTAAAGCAATAAAGCCAAGATTCAGCTGTGATAAGACACAGGTTGAAAAGTACAGAAGAAGATATCTTCCTGCAAGAAATCTTGGAACATTGATAATCTCAACAAACAAGGGATTGATGACACATAAAGAGGCGCAGGAAGAGAATATAGGAGGATGCGTAATTGCGTATTTCTATTAAAATGAAGAAAGAATATGTTCAGACAATAATCGTCCCTGAGGGAGTTGAAATAAGAAAGGAAGAAAGAACCGTCTTCGTAAAGGGAACCAATGGAGAGATTTCAAAAGAATTTAATTTTGGGAAAATAAAATATGTTAAAAAAGATGGCAACATAACCATAGGCCATCCAGCTACGACAAGAAATGAAAAAAGAATGATTAACACAATCACTGCGCACATAAGGAACATGATAAAGGGAGTTGGAGAGAAGTTTGAATACAAACTTAAGATATGTTCAAGTCATTTCCCAATCAATGTTGAGGTAAAAGGACAGGATATACTTATAAAAAATTTCCTTGGTGAAAAGACTCCAAGAAAATGTTCAGTACCCAAGGGAGTTGAAGTGGAAGTCAATAAGGAAATAATAACCCTAAAATCTCCTAATAAGGAGGCAGTTGGACAGGCTGCAGCAAATTTTGAGACTGCAACAAAGGTAAAGAAGAGAGATAGAAGGGTCTTCCAGGATGGAATATACATAATAAGCAAGGACGGTAAGGAAATATGAGCAAACAAAAACCAAATTTCGTGAGGCATACTGCGCATAAATATTCAAAGCTTGGGCTAAGAAGAAAAAAGAAGCAGGTATGGAGAAAACCCACTGGAAGGGATAATAAAATGCGTGACAAAAGAAGGGGACAGCCCGCAAGTGTAAGCATAGGATATTCAGGAGATAAAAAATCAAGGGCAATGATAAACGGTAAAACTCCTGTGATTATTAATAACGTCTATGATCTTAAAAAAATACAGAAAACCAACATTGCGGTTCTTGGAAAAGTAGGTATGAGCAAAAAAATAGATATTGTTGGCAAAGCAAAGGAAATGAAAATCACAATATACAAAATAAACACGGAAAAGTTTCTTAAGATGAACACAAAAAAGACTGGAAAAAAGAAAACAGAATCAAACAAGGAAAAAGATAAGGAGGAGAAAAAATGAACCTCAGAAAAAAGAAACAGCTTGCAGCAAACACATTTGGAGTGGGAAAAGAAAGGATTTCATTCGTAAATGAAAGGCTGGAAGAGATAAAAGAGGCTATAACAAAACAGGATATGAGAAATCTTAAGGAGGATGGAGCGATAGTAATAAAGGAAAGAAAGGGAAGGTCAAAGAACGTAGGAAGGAAGAGAAGAAAGGGCATGGGAAATGTCAGAAGAAAGGTAAATACAAGAAAAAAGGATTATGTTATAATGACGAGAAAACTCAGAAAAGTCTTAAAAGACAAAAAAGAGAAAGGAGAAATGGAAAACAAAGAAGTAAAAGAACTGAGAAAGAAGATAAGGAACAGGACATTCAAAAGCAAAGCACACTTAAAAGAATATATAGGAGGAGTAAGAAATGAAGGTACAAAAAAGAAGAAGAAGAGAAAATAAGACTGACTATCTGAAAAGAATGAAACTCCTTAAGGGAGAAAAACCTAGAATAATCTTCAGGAAAACAAACAGATATGTCATAAGCGAGTATGTAGTAAGCAAAGAAGCGCAGGATAAAGTTATTATAGGATTTGATTCAAGAAAACTAATTGGATATGGCTGGCCAAAGAATGCAGAGGGAAGCCTCAAATCAATAACTGCTGCATATCTTACAGGATATCTTATGGGAAAGACAATAATAAAGCAAAAATTGGAGACGCCTATACTTGACACAGGTATGACAAGAGTGCTTCACAAGAACAAGGTATATGCTTTCCTTAAGGGAATGGTAGATGCTGGAATAAAAATAGACTGTAAGGAAGAATTTTTCCCTGAAGAAGAGAGAATAAATGGGGAACATTTAAAGAATAAGGTCCAATTCAAAGAAATTAAATCAAAGATTGACAAATTATAAAATGCCAAATAAAAAACAAGAAGAAACACAGGAAGAAGAAAAACCTCAAAAGGAAGAAAAAGTTGACGAATATGCAGAGGTTCCTGAAGAAGTCCTTGATGAAGCAGACCTTAAAGAGCTGGAAGAAATAAAGAAAGAAGAGAAGAAAAAAGAGGCTGAAAAAGACAGGAACAGAGGACAAACGGGAGTAAGCGATGCATGGAATCCAAAGACAAATCTTGGTCTGGAAGTTAAGAGTGGAAAGATAAAGGATATGGATGAAATACTAAAAAACAATAGAAAGATTATGGAATCAGAAATATCTGACTCCCTGCTGGATTTGAAGACTGACCTTATATCCATAGGACAATCAAAGGGTAAGTTTGGAGGAGGAAAAAGAAGAGCCTGGAGACAGACTCAGAGAAAGACAGAGGAAGTAAACGTCCCAACATTCTCTGCAATGGCCATTGTTGGAGATGAGAACGGACATGTGGGATTTGGATATGGAAAATCAATGGAGACTCTTCCGGCAAGAGACAAGGCATTAAGACAGGCAAAGCTCAACATAATCAAAGTCACAAGAAGCTGCTCAGGATTTGACTGTGATTGTTCT
Source organism: Candidatus Woesearchaeota archaeon (assembly GCA_964521605.1). Lineage (GTDB taxonomy): Archaea > Nanobdellota > Nanobdellia > Pacearchaeales > GW2011-AR1 > MWBV01. The sequence goes on along the minus strand of CAZFSJ010000032.1, from coordinate 1,385 downwards.
GAATTGCATACCGTTCCGTTTAAAGTTACTGGAAAATCAGGAAGTGTGAGAATAACACTTATACCTGCTCCCCAGGGAACAGGACTTGTGGTTGCAAATGAACTCAAGAAAGTCCTTAAACTTGCAGGAATAAAAGACGTATACAGCAAGAGTTTTGGAAAGGCAAGAACAAGTTTCAATCTTATAAAAGCATGCTTTGATGCTCTTGAAAAAACAAACTCAAGGGAGGACAGGGAAGAATGATAGCAATAGTGCGTATAAAAGGAAGAGTAGGACTCAATCAAGATATAAATGAGACTCTGGACAGGTTAAGAGTTAGAAGAAAATACACCTGCGTTGTATTGAAAGGAACAAATGAGGAATTGGGAATGATTGCAAAAGTCAGAGATTTCATTGCATACGGTGAAATAAAGGACGAAGTTTACAAGGAACTGGTAAAAGTCAGAGGGAAAAAAGGGGGAGATGGAAAAATAAAACCTTTTTTCAGGCTTCATCCTCCAAGAGGAGGGATTGAGAGCAAGAAGCACTTTGGAGTTGGAAAAGGAGTCTTGGGAGATAATGGGGATAAAATAAATGATTTGATATTGAGGATGTTGTAAAATGCAAGAAATAAAAATAAATGATCTGGAAGAAATTGCTGTTGGAAAAACAATTAATGGAGAAATGATTATCTCAAATAGAAATAATAAGATAAGCACTGTAGTGCAAGGTACATTTGATGGAGTGCTCGGAATACTAAGAAGAAAGAATGATTATCAATTACTCGAGGATAATACTTTGCATAAACTAGGCGGAAGAGGAATATCTGAAAAGGAATATAACACTTATTTAAATTCAATTAAAGAAAAATAAACTAAAATGACAATCAAAACACATAAACGTAAAAAAGTCTCAAGGATGCATGGAAGAAAAATGGGCAGCCATGGGTGGGGCGCAAGAAAAGGGCACAAGAAGTCAGGACACAGAGGTGGAACTGGAATGGCTGGAACAGGGAAGAGAGGAGACCAGAAGATAACACTAATAACAAAACTTTACGGACATGAATATTTTGGAAAACAGGGAATAACCTCAAGAAAGACAAAGAGGGACACAAGACAGAGAATAAATCTTGGGCAGATATCAAAGAATCTTGAGAAATATGGAAAGAAGACAGGAAAAGGATGGGAAATAAAACTGGAGAAATATAAAATATTGGGATTAACGGGTTCTGAAGAACTTAGGGAAAAACTCATAATAACTGCACTTGAAGCATCAGCATCTGCAATTGAAAAGGTAAAGAAAGCAGGAGGAGAGATAATCCTCCCTGAAAAGAAAGATAAAGAGAAACCTGAAAAAGCAGATAATGAAGAAAAGGAAGAGTAGTTATTTCTTCTTAACTCTTTTAG
>CAZFSJ010000031.1:0-6481 GCA_964521605.1 Candidatus Woesearchaeota archaeon | reverse complement strand
AATAATGTACCTCCTTGTTTACAGAGATTTACAATATCTGTAACCTGCAAGAATGCAGTGGTTAATGGAGTCAGCCATCAATATTCACAGACTGAATCTGTCCAACAGGCATTTGATATAGAAGTGCTCAAGAAAGGTGTTTTCTAAATAACCAATTTTTTTAAACTCTGTTTTATTGAATAATTAATGGCATTAAAACTGTACAATACACTTACAAGAAAGAAGGAAACCTTCAAGCCAGTAAATAAAGATGAAGTCAGAATGTATGTGTGCGGACCAACAGTAAATGATGTTCCCCATCTTGGGCATGCACGTTCACAGATATCTTTTGACATATTAAGGAAATATCTTGAGTTTTTAGGATATAATGTAAAATTTGTCTCAAACATAACAGATATTGATGATAAAATAATAAACAAGGCAAATGAGCTTGGAATAAGCATAAAGGAGCTAACTGAGAAGAATTCTAAAGAGCATATGGAAGATTACCTTAAGCTGGGGGTTAAAAAACCAAGTGTACAGCCAAGAGCAACGGAGTACATAAAGGAGATGATAGCCCTTGTGCAAAACCTTGAAAAAAAAGGATATACCTATGTAATAAACGAAGATGGGGTTTATTTTGATATCTCCAAGTTCAGGGGGTATGGAAAATTATCTCATCAAAAGACAGAAAACCTAAAGACGGGTGCAAGAATAAAAGTGAAGGATAATAAAAAGAGTAAGGAGGATTTTGTATTGTGGAAATTTTCAAAGCCTTCAGAGCCGTTTTGGGAAAGCCCCTGGGGAAAGGGAAGACCTGGTTGGCATATAGAATGTAGTGCAATGAGCAATTCAATTCTGGGGCTTCCTTTGGATGTGCATGGAGGAGGACAGGACCTAATATTTCCCCATCATGAGGATGAATTAGCCCAGAGTGAAGCAGGATATGGAAAGAAGTTCTCAAATTATTGGGTTCATAATGGAATGGTGAATGTTGATAAAGTAAAAATGAGCAAAAGTCTTGGAAATTTCAGGACTGTAAGAGAGATTCTTAAATTATACAAACCAGAGGTTATAAGATATCTTGCAATATCAAATCAATACAGAAAGCCTCTTGATTTCTCTGAAAAGACACTGGATAATGCACAGAATTCTTATGAAAGACTGAAGAACATATGTGAGACAATTGAAGATGACAGGAAACTCAATAAATTATATCTGGAAGAATTCAGGAAAGATATGGATGATGATTTGAATACTCCAAAAGCACTTCAGGTAATCTGGAGATTGGTTAGGGATGAAAAAGCCCCAGGCAAATATCAGACAATAAAAAAGATAGATGAAGTTTTTGGTCTGAAACTTCTGGAAAGAGAGAATATAATCATTCCAAAAGAAGTAAAGAAGCTTGCGGATGAAAGAGAAAAAGCCAGAAAGAACAAGGACTGGAAAATGGCGGATGAATTACGTGACAAGATAAATGACATGGGATTTGCAATAAGCGATACTTCTGAAGGATATGTTATAAAGAAAAATGGATGAAGAAGAATATTTCTTTGAAGAAGAAATTCCAGAAAATAAAAAGAATAATGAAGATATCCCAGAATTTAATCCAAAATGCAGGTGTCCTGAACTAACATGTCCAAGACATTCAAACTGCAGGGAATGCAGGGCATACCACAATAAAAGATATGAATTAACTTATTGTGGAAAATAGTTCAGAAGAATGATTTAAAAAGCAGCAGATTATTAATAATATCAATTGAGATGAAAAAAAGAAAATTAAGGATGTTTGGACTTTTAATCTATGTCCTGATTGCCTGCTTAGTAATTTATATAACAAAACCAGTCTATCTTCTTTCTATAATTGTTGTGCTTGTCCCCCCTTCTATTGCAAATTTTCTCTGGTTAAAAAAATCAAGAAAAAAGATTCTGGTGTTTTCCCTTGTTTCAACATTCCTTTTTGCTTTTGCAATTGAACTTTCAAGCAGACTTGCAAATACATGGGATGTGCAGTCAACTCTTCCAAGGTTATTGGGAATAATTCCTCTGGAGAATATCCTCTTTGCATTTTTGAATATTTTTTGGGTCTTGTCTTTTTATGAATATTTTGTGGATAGGGATACTACAATAAAGATATCAAAAAGATTCAAGTATCTTATAATACTTTTCTCAACATTTTCATTTATAATCTTCAGTCTTTATGTTTACAACCCAAAGGCAATTGAGATGAATTATTTTATGATGGCAATCATAGTCCTTATAATCCCTTCAATTGCAATCTTCGGCAGAAAACCAATGCTCTTAAAAAAGACTATAGTTCCAACATTATTTTTTGCAATAGTATTCTTCATCTATGAGGTTGTCTCCCTGAAGATTGGAAGCTGGTGGTGGCCTGGAACCTATCTTGACACTTTTATAATATTTGGAAAAGTATTTCCTCTTGATGATATAATAATATGGTATTTTCTCTCAACAATAACTCTCATCGGAGGGTATGAATTTTTTGCAGATGACTGGAAATAGGGCCTATGAAAGAATAATTTTAAAAGCTCATCTTTATAATATAAATATAAGATAAAAGAGGAAAAATGGAAGTAGGATTTATTGACCTTAAATACAAACCAAAAAAAACAGACGTTATTTGTCAGTACAAAATAACTCCTGCAAGAGGATATACTTTAAGAAAAGTTTCTGAGGATGTTGCAGGTGAGAGTTCTATAGGGACATGGACTGATATTGGAACAATGAAGAAAAGCATTGCAAAAAAACTTGCGCCTAAGATATATTACATAAATGAAAAATCAAAAAGAGTAAGGATTGCGTATCCAATTGATTTGTTTGAATTAGGAAATGTCCCGGAAATACTTTCAAGCGTTGGTGGAAACATATATGGTATGAAAGCTGTAAAAGGATTGATGTGGGAAGATTTAAGGATTCCTGAAAAGATGCTCAAAAGCTTCAAAGGTCCAAGATATGGAATAAAAGGGATTAGGAAGTTAATGAAAATACCTAAGAGGCCTTTAGTAGGGACAATTGTAAAACCAAAAGTAGGGCTTGATGAAAAAGAGCATGCAAGAGTTGCATACGAGGCATGGATTGGGGGATGTGACGTTGTTAAAGACGATGAAAATCTTACTTCTCAAAACTTCAATCATTTCAAGAAAAGATTTCTCTTAACAATAAAGGCATGCAGAGAAGCTGAAAAAAAGACGGGTGAAAAGAAAGTATACCTGATAAACTGCACTGCAGAATCTGAAGAGATGAAAAGGAGAATAAAATTCGTAGAAAAAAACCATGGAAATTATATTATGTTAGATATTTTAACCCTCGGATGGGCTGCCCTTCAAACTGCAAGAAATTATACAAAACTTCCAATTCATGCACACAGGGCAGGACATGCAATGTATGACAGGAATCCAGACCATGGAATGTCAATGGAAGTCATTGCTGAATTAGCAAGGATGATAGGAGTTGACACTCTGCATATTGGAACCATATATGGTAAGATGACAGGGAGCAAAAAAGAAGTAGAACATATTGAAAAAGAGATTGAAATGCCATTTACAAAACAAACAAAGGAGAATCTTGAGCAAAAGTGGTATAATATAAAACCAGTTTTAGGGGTTGCATCAGGAGGGGTATATCCTGGGATAGTTCCAAAAATGATGAAAGCCATGGGCAATGACATAGTTATTCAGGCTGGAGGGGGAGTGCATGGACATCCAGAAGGTACGAGAAAGGGGGCAATTGCAATGCGTCAAGCAGTCTACGCTGCAATGAAAAAAATTCCATTAAAACAATATGCAAAAAATCACGAAGAATTAAAAAAAGCGTTAGAACGTTGGGGAGAATAAATATGTCAAAAGAGAACAAAGAACAAGAACTTATTCAAAAAGAAGAAAGAAGAGTGGAAGCATTCAATGCAAAAGCAAAATCAGGAGTGAAAGCTTTCAAAAGAGAATTCAAGAAAGAAATGAGCACTGCAGTCCTTGCCGCATTTGGTTTTCTTATTGCGCTTGTTTGGAAAGACGTCATAACAAATTTCGTGAATAATCTATCAGAAAAAAGCCCTTTGCATGGGGCTTTGGTAAGTGCAATAGGTGTGACAATAATCTGTGTTCTTGGAATAATGCTTTTCTCAAGGATATTCAAAGAAAAAGACTAGGGAACAGCAAATCAAAATGGAAAAAAGTAAGAAAAAAGACAGATTTAGGCATGCTGTATTTGGGGTTGCTTATTCTGTAAACAAAAGTGATGGGAAAATTGAATATATCATACTGAAAAGAAAGAATCACTGGAAAGGATGGGAATTTCCAAAAGGGAAAATAGAAAAGTTTGAAAGCAAACGCAGGGCTGCGAAAAGAGAGATTGAGGAAGAGACAGGAAGAAAAGTTCTGAAAATAAAAAGGTTCAGAGATAAGGGTAGATATTTTTATCGCAAAAAAATAAAAGACAGGCCAGAAATAATCGGGCAGACTTACAAATTATTCGCAGCAGAGGTGGAAAAAGGAGATGGTAAGGTGACTCTGGATAAAAAAGAACATAGTGGGTACAACTGGGTTGATTTCAAAGAAGCCCAGGAGATGTTAACATGGGAAGATCAAAGGAAATGTTTAAAGATAGTGAATGATTGGCTCACAGAGAAAAAGTGAATCATTCTTCAATTTCATGAAATAACAAATTAAGCAGGTCTTTTTTCTCTTTAGAATTTGCAATGTCCGTATCTCCCTTAATCTTTCTTATCCTGTAACTTCCACTCACTATTGAATCAATTGGGTCAGAAGAAGGCCCATTAAGGATTACAACATATTCGGGACCTTTATCCTCCATCTTAAAAGAGAGGTTTTCAAATTCAAGTTTACCATATCTTCCACTTGTTAAAGCCTGATAAAAAGTTTCTCTTGTCATAAAAAAGAATGTATCAAGAGGATTTTTAAAGATTGCTCCCCTGAAAAATGAATGAAACCCCGTGAATTCATACTGGAATCAGGCACAAGAATCTTTCTCGGAAGAAATTCTGAAAACAATGATGAACTTGTAAAGATTTTTGAGGGAAAAGGAAATATAATATTCCATACTGCAAAGCCGGGAAGTCCTTTTTGTGTGATTGAGAACAGAGAAGATAAGAAAAAACCAACAAAACAGGATATAAAACAATCAGCAATAATCTGTGCAAGTAAAAGCCAGGACTGGAGAGACAATAAAAAAGACGTAATTGTGCATCAATTCACTGGAAAGGATGTTTATAAAGAAAAGAAAATGAAAAGCGGAACATGGGGAATAAAAAAGAAACCAAAGATAATTAAAGTCAGGAAGAGCGAGATAGAAGCATGGATGAAGAGCTTATAAGAAAAATAATAATAAATAACAATCTGGACCTGCTAATGGAATCAATGAAGACTGCAGAGGACCTTGGAGTAGGGAAAAGATTGATAGAATATTTTGAAAAAAGGGGCTATGAAGTGGACAAATACAAAAGGATGAGAGATTATAAAGAAAAAATAATGCTATCTATGAAAGGAGAAATGAACTAAGATGCCAACAATAAGACAGATGCAGCTTGGAAAGAACGGACTTACTGAAAGTTTCATAAGCAACTTAAAGCATCATTTTGACAGCACAAAGAATGTCAAAATATCTGTGCTGAAAAGCTGCTGCAGGGACAGGGAAGAGCTAAAGGAAATAAATGAGAAGATAATAGAGAGTCTTGGAAACCATTACACTTCAAGGATAATTGGGTATACAATCGTTGTGAAAAAATGGAGAAGAGACATGAGGGAACATATTAAACCTGACAAAAAAGCAGAAGAAGAGAACTCCGAAAAAGATACCGAATGATTTATAAACCTTCTTTAATCTCAATTCATAAGGTAAATAACCCAAAAAGGGTTAATCTATTGTCGAAAAGACAAGCCTTAATCAAAACATACCTTCAGGGGAATAAAATATGGAAAATACAGTATATGGAATGGATGCGCAGGAATATAACATTAAATTAGCAGAGGCTCTTAAAAAAGTTCCTGAATTCAAGGAACCTGAATGGGTGAAATTTGTGAAATCAGGTCCTGCAAAGGAAAGGCCTATTGATGATGAAGATTTCTGGTATAAAAGAGCTGCGTCAATATTAAGGAACATTTACAAAAAAGGTTCAGTTGGCGTTGAAAGACTAAGAACAAAATACGGCTCAAAAAAGAACAGGGGTTTCAAGCCAGAAGCTTTCAAGAAAGGTTCAGGAAAGATAATCCGTGTTATATTACAGCAGGCAGACAAGGCTGGTTTCACTGAAATACAAAAGCCAGTAAGAGGAGTAAGAAGCAAGAGGCCCGGAAGAATACTTACAGACAAAGGTAAAAAATTCCTGGAGGAAGTGAAATGAGTAAAGACAAGAATTATGTGGCAAAAAAAACTAAAGAACCTACTTTAATGGAAAGGATGGTTAATATGGATAGATACATGACCGAGTACCCCTTAATTAAAATGGATGGTTCTCCTGTGACTCTTG
>CAZFSJ010000030.1:0-6714 GCA_964521605.1 Candidatus Woesearchaeota archaeon | reverse complement strand
ATTAAACAAACACAAATAGTTAGATAATAGTTACATTTATGAATACCCTATACTTTATAATTTTAGAAGATGGATTCAGAAGTCTCTCTTAAGGGGTGGGTGGAGAAATATATTACCGAAAAGGATGGAAAGGCGTTTCTTGGATTTGATGATATAAAAAATTTCCAGCAGGTCCATCTTGCAATTGCATATTCCAATGGGCATCACGGAACACTTAATTCTTATATTGAAAACGCAAGTATGTATCTTGCAAAGAAAGCTCTTGAACATGGATGCACCCTTGTTGTTGAAAGGAAGAATTGCCAGAACAAGCCTAAGGAGAACACAGTAATAATTGCAGGGACCGGCCTGAGAAGAAAATCAAATCCCTCTCTTGAAGAGAATCTCTCTCTATGTGATTTCTCAAAAGCTAACCTTTCACATATTGACAAGAATGAGTTTCTTAGAAGAATGGGAGAGAATCCTGATGATTATTCAGACATAAAGATTCACATAAACTATCAGGGAGTTCCCGATGAAGATTATGTTGGTAATGCTGAGATTAAACTTTCCAAGAGAGCAATCAAAAAAGGATGTAAATACATTACAAATATTAATTACACAATTCATCATCCAGAGATGAGGGCAGTTTCTATTTCAGGAAAGGGTCTTAAACCAAAGAAAAAATAAAATAAAAAAATAAAAAAATAAAAAATTAACCCGCGCTTATTTCTGATTTTACGCGCTCTCTGCTGCTGGCTCTTCTTTAGGTTCTTCAGAAGCAGGCTTTTCTTCGCCTTCTGCAGCAGCATCTTTTGCCGGTTCTTCTTCTGTTTCTTCTGCCGCAGGAGCAGCTTCTTCAGTCTTTGCTTCTTCTGGGGTTTCAGAAACTTCTTCGGTTTTTGTTTCTTCGTCCATTTTTCACACAACAAATAAGGGTATAAAAAAGTTTAGTTTCAGAAATAATAGTAACATTACCCTCTAGAGGGGTTATCCTCGGAAAAAATATTATTATCCATTTTTACTAATATTTATAAAATAAGAAGTATTGGAGTTTATATGAATAAAAAAGGGGTTGAAATTGTTATCTCAACTTTGGTTGTGGTGATTTTAGCAATAACTGTCCTTATATTCGGATTGGTTTTGACAAGAAGCACAATGTGTAAAGCAAAACAGGGAGTGAATCTTATGAGTGATTTAAGTAAACAAGAGATAAATGCAATGTTTTCAGATCAGAATAATAATGTTGCTGTGAAGGAAGTATCCAACGAAATTTCAAAAGGTATTTATTATGGAGTGGGATTTGTAATAGAAAATGATGGAACAGTTTCAGATTCAACACAATTTAGTTATACTGTGTCAGTTGCAGATATTGGAGATTGTTCTGTTATGCAAAGAGATTTAGAAGATTATATAGTCTCAGGAAGTACAGGAACAGCAATTATACAGCAAGGAAATACTTATTCAGATGTTGTAGAGTTTATGATTCCAAGAGATGCTCAACTGTGTACTTTAAAATATAGAATAGATGTAAAAAAGAATGGTCAGGCTTATGGTTCTGCTGTTTTTAATGTTATAATAAAACCTTCCTCTTGGATTAGTTCTACAATCTGCTGAATTTATGTTTTTTATCCTCGGAAAATAACATATAATATGTATAATGCATAAAGAAGCACAAATATTATCCCCTGCCACCTGTCAAGCTCATGCTTTTTTCCTATGAACATGAACATGAATAAAAGACATGTTGCCCCCAGTAATACATAAAGGTCTATTATTGCCAGACCAGGCACTGCAATCGGTCTTATTATTGATGTTGCTCCCAATACCCACAATATGTTGAATATGTTGCTTCCTATTACATTTCCAACTGCAAGATCCACGTCTTTTTTTATTGCAGCCATTATTGAAGTTATGAGCTCAGGAAGTGATGTTCCTATTGCAATTATAGTAAGTGATATGAAATACTCACTCATACCCATAAGTCTTGCAAGGGCAACCGCTCCGTTTACAGTCCATTGTCCCCCAAAATATAATGCAATCATACCAAAAGCGATATAAAAAAATATTTTCTTTTTTGAAAGCCTTTCTATCTCTATCTTAGTATCAATAAGATTTGCCCTGCTTTGTCTTGATTTTTTCAGGACATAATATAAGAACACTCCAAATAACCCAAGAAGAACTATTCCCTCTATTCTTGAGATATATTCTGCACCAAACCTTCCGCTTGCAGGAATGGCATTTGTTGCAAATATGAAAAGAACAACTGCTGCTAAAAGTGAGAAAGGTATTTCCCTCCAGGTTGTTGAATGATTTACTTTTACTTGGGTTATTATGGCAGTGATTCCAAGAATAAGAAGAAGATTTGCAATATTGCTTCCTATTATGTTTCCGAATGCGATTGCTCCCTCCCCTTTTATTGCTGCAATGAGATTTACTACCAATTCAGGCATTGATGTCCCAAAAGCAACAACTGTCAGACCTATGATTAGGGTAGGCACTCTCAGTTTTTTTGCAAGAGAAGAAGAACCTTCCACAAGCCAGTCTGCTCCTTTCAACAGAAGGACTATCCCAACAACAAAAAGTATGTATTCTATCATCTTTCACCTCTCTCCTTTATTTTCAATGAAAAATTATTTTTAATTGTTTCCCCTTGGAAACAATAAAGATTTAAAACAAGCTTTCCCAAATATTTTATAATAAAGAGGGAAGATGGAACTTTTTTCAGTAATACTCATTGTACTTGGACTCTGTCTGTTTGAAATAATAAACAGCATAGATAACGCAATAATAAATGCGCAGGTACTTTCAACAATGCGAAAGACTTCCAGAAGATGGTTTCTTCTCTGGGGTATGCTCTTTGCAGTCTTTGTAATACGTGGACTTCTCCCCTGGATAATTGTCTGGATGAGCGTTCCTTCTCTTGGACCTATGGGGGCATTCACAGCAACATTTAGTGAGAACATAAGCATTCTTCATTCAATAGAACTTTCCTCACCAATACTTCTTGTGGGAGCAGGAATGTTCCTTTTATTCCTTTTCCTCCACTGGGCATTTTTTGAAGTGAGAGACCCAGAATACCACAGGCAGTCATTTTTTTCAAGAAGAAGAGTATTGTTTTTCATTCTTACAATAATCATACTTATTTCAGTAACATTATTATCCTATAAAATTCATCCAAAAATATTCCTTGGAGCAATTATAGGTTTTGTAATATTTATAATAACAAACACAGTAAAGAGAAACGCAGACAGCCACAGAGGAAAACTTCTTGAAAAAAGACGCTCTGATGTGAACAAGATATTCTACCTTGAGGTGCTTGATGCAAGTTTTTCAATGGACGGAGTATTGGGAGCATTTGCCTTTACTCTTTCTGTACCTCTTATAATACTTGGAAATGGGCTCGGAGCACTGGTTGTAAGACAGTTCACAGTAAAGAATATAAATACAATAAAGAAATATGTTTATCTTAAGAAAGGAGCAATGTTCTCAATATTGTGTCTTTCAATAATAATGCTTTCAGATTCTTTTGGTGCAAATGTTCCCAGTTGGTTATCTCCTGTTGTGACATTCATTATAGTGGGATATTTCTTCTACAGGTCCAAAAGACATCTTCAGTCAGGAAACAATAAAAAAGTAAAGAAAAAGAGATAAAATTTTCAGCTCTTACTTTTTTGTTACCTTCTCTTCCTTCAAAGCATACTTTGAAATTAAGAATACTACAAACGCAATTATAACAAAATTTATTATGGCACCCAGAAGCGCTCCCCATCCTATTACAATTGGTCCCAAAGTAAGGGTTGCGGTTTGCCATGCTCCTCCTGGAATAAATGGAGTAATGAGAGGCATTATTAAATTACTTACCACAGAATTTATAAGTGCAACAGAAGCAAGCCCAATTACCAAAGCAACTGCAAGCCCAATTACCTTATACTCTTTAAGAAATTCCTTGAACTCTTTTATCAACCCCATATTGATTACAACCAAATATCCTTTAAAAACATTGCTTTGACCAGTTTTAGGGAATTTCTCAGCAAACATTTAAATACTAAGTAAAACTAATTAATAATAATTATCACTAAGTGAATTAGGAAGAAAGGAAAAGAGGTGATAAAGAGGTGACGAATGGGTGGTAAAGAGGTGAATGAGAGATGGCAAAGAAAGAAAACATAAAGAAGTTTTTGCTTGAAGTGCCTGAAGAGGTGTGGGATAGGTGGAAAGACACTGTCCCACGCTCTATCTCTCTTAATAAGGCTCTTATTGAATTATTAAGAAAGGAGGGAATGAAGGATAAAAAATAATCTTTTACATAATAAAATGCAAATAAATTTTCCCTATGTATCTACCTATTCAAAGGATGGAAGAATGTCCATAACAAGCATATACAGAAAGTTATCAAGACTCAAAGATTCCCTTTGGATAGATGAAGTAATATGCTCCCAGAGGATTGACAAGAAAGAGCACAAAAGAACTTTTCTTCCTATTTTAGGATTTAGAACGAGACTCAAGGGAGATGCCCTTTGGATTATATCGGGTATTCACGGTGAAGAGCCTGCAGGAGTAAATGCAATTGCAAAGAATATAAAATTGCTTAATAAATTAGCTAAAAGGATTCCAATAGTTCTTATACCACTTGCAAACCCCTCGGGATACAGAAGAGATTGGCGTTACCCAACCCTTAAAAGAAGACCAAAAGACAAAAATTTTCCTGTTCCAAGTGTTGGTGCATCAGAACATGTTCTTATGGATGAAAAAACAGGAAAACCTAAGGCTCCAAAACCAATAAACAAAGAATCAGCGCAGATGTCCGATTTTGTCATAGAAAACTTTGAGCATTATCCTCCTCTGGTTGTTCTGGATTTTCATGAGGATGAAAGTGCAAAGAAACAATATATCTATTCACAGGGAAAATTAAAAGTCTATGATCCCATTGCAAGAAAAGTCATAAATATTCTTAAAAAACAGGGATTTAAGTTTGTTGAAAAAGGAAGAACGGCCTTCAATGAAAAGATATTGAGAGGAATAGTATCAGACATAAGTGATGGTTCAATAGATGAACTGCTTTCTGCAGAAAAGATAATTGTCAAAGGTAAGAAAGTGAAAGGACCAAACGCAAAGAGCGTGGTTGTGATAGAGACGAAAACAATTAGAGTCCCTCTTAAAAAACGTGTAAAAGCCCATTCATATGTTCTTAAATCTTCAAAGGAGATTTATGCCCTTGCAAAGGATATATTTGATGAAGGGTGAAGAGAAGTGAATAATTATCTCAATTTACTCCCTTCTAAGAGACCTTTGAGATTCCAGGAAACTTTTATATGCCCTGTCCTGAGATTCCTGTTCTTTTGTTCTATTATTATTGCTTCCATACTTTGCCTTTAATTTTTTGTATCTTGTGTATTCCCTAAATGAACCAAGGTATTTTCTTTTGCCACTGGCATATCCATAGACAAAATCTCCCTGTATATCAATTGTTTTAGGTTCTCCTGCTTGGTTCTTGCCGAATTTTTCACTCAGCTTTTCAAGATCTCCCAGCTCCTTGCATCGTGAATCAAATTCATTTTTTTTATTTTTTTCCTCAAGAAAATCTTTTATTCTTTTGTTGACCATATTTTTCATGATAATTTGAAATATTTAAATATTATTATTGTATGATTTTTTGTTCTTCCTATAAATTCACCTATCTCTCTTCATTCAGCTTCTTCATAACCCTTTTCTGATAGCCCTCCAAATCAGAGAAATCTTCATATTTTGGCATGTTCCTTAGAACACTTTCAATTCCCTTTTCCCCATACTTCTTCAGAATGGGATACATTAATTCAAGCCCATAAAGATAAATAAACACGTCAAGGTCCTCTGATTTTTTTATCATGTCCAGAGAGAGGGGAGGAATTTTAGAGATTGGTCCAATATTTACATTGTCATAATAAATGGCTATTCCCTCATTAACCATCTTATCCAGGATTATATCCGTTATCTCTTTGCGTCCCTTATATAAAAAAGTCCTGAAAAAATCTTTAATGGAATCCTCTTTTGGTTCTCCAACTTTAAGTATAAAAGAATAATCCTGAATGATTTCCCTGAAGTATTTATCATTAATTATTGATCTTACCCCAATCCTCTCCTCAATTTTGTCCACTCTATAATGTGTTAGTTCATGACGCATGGTTCTTTCAAGAATTGAATCAGGATTGGTTGATTCTTCCCTTGATTTGCGCATTATAAGGTAATAATTTAACTTAAGAGAATCACACCAGGGAGAATAGTTTCCTAAAACATTAAGAGAAGTATCATTAGGGAAAATTCCAAAATTTAGATTCTTCATTGTGTCAAGTCTAAAATCTTTTCTTATTTTATTCTCAATTTCTGTTTTATTTGTATCACCGTCAATGATTAAGGGTTTATTGTTTGGATTTATATTGTTGGGGTGCAAAAGACTCAATCCAATCAGGAGTGAAGGCAATAATTTCATGAATTTTTCTAATAGGGAGTAATTAAAATAATTATTGGTGATAAAAGGGGTAATATTTTCTAGTATGAAAAATCCTTAAAAAAAGCATGATTATATATACCCTTTAATTCATGTTTAATTTTATGGGAAGAAAAAGATTAAGACCTCATAAACAAAGAGCAATGCACAAACGTCTTTCACCAGGGAGGAAACCCCTTTCTGCGGACATAAAAGCAGAAAGAAAAAAGAAGAGTGAAACAGACAGGGCAAGAACAAAGGCAGCATTG
>CAZFSJ010000029.1:955-6724 GCA_964521605.1 Candidatus Woesearchaeota archaeon | reverse complement strand
TACGAATTCTTTTTATCTTGTAAAATCATTTGATGTCCCTGTTAATGCAGAGAAAGGAGAGTATATATTTCAGGCAGTTGCAGATTATAATGATGAGTCTATAACAGCACTAAGTTATATCATACTTAGGAAATCCCTTATGAATCAGGTGTTGTTTGGGTTCCTACCTGTTTGGGTGCTTACACTTTTTTTAAGTGGAATTTTCCTGTTCTTTTTGATATACTTCCTTGTAAAAAGGCACATAAAACTATCCAAAAAATATCGTATGGAATTGGATGTAAAAAAACTCCCCCAGGTTTCAAAAGAAATGCTCGTTCTAGGAAAAATTGCGGAGATGAAGGTGAAAGCTTGTCTTGAACCAGAAAAACTGAAGACACACACAATTGTGGCTGGAGCAACAGGAGGGGGAAAAAGTATTGCAGCACAGGTTGTGATAGAAGAAGCTCTTATGAAAAATGTTGCAGTTATTGTTTTTGACCCGACAGCTCAATGGTCCGGAATGCTCAGAAAATGTGATGATAAAAAGATGATGTCCTATTATCCAGCATTCGGACTTAAGCCCACTGACGCACGTGCTTTTTTTGGAAATATAAGACAAATAACTCACGCTCGTGAGATAATTGATATTGAGAAATTCATTCATCCAGGTCAGATACAAATATTTGCCTTGAACAAACTTGATCCCAATGATATGGATATATTTGTTGCAAGCGTGATAAGGCAGATTTTCAAATCAGACCCTAAGGAGACTCCTGATTTGAAGGTTCTTCTGGTTTTTGATGAGGTTCACAGGCTGCTTTCCAAGTTTGGAGGTAGTGGGGAAGGCTTTCTACAGATTGAAAGGGCTTGTAGAGAATTCAGAAAATGGGGAATGGGTGTTATGCTTGTCTCTCAGGTCTTGAGCGATTTTGTAGGGGAGATTAAAGCAAACATAAATACAGAAGTGCAGATGAGAACAAGAGATGAGGGAGACCTTGGAAGAATAAAGACAAAATACGGAGAAGAATTTCTACAGTCTCTTGTAAAAGCATCAGTGGGTGTGGGGATGTTTGTAAATACGTCATATAATCATGGTAAACCTTATTTTATAAATTTCAGGCCAATTCTTCATAATACAAGAAGGCTTTCAGACGATGAACTTGAAAAATATAACAAGTACAATGAGCTAATTGATGATTTTGAGAATCAGGTAGACCAGTTGGAAAAGGAAAAAGTAGACATATTCGATCTAAAAATGGAATTAAAATTGATTAAGGATAAACTTATGGCAGGAAATTTTTCTGTTGTTGATATATATATTGAGGGACTTTCTCCAAGATTGGAAAAACAATGGGAGAAACTAGGAAAAAAACCAAAGAAACTTGAAAAGAAACTTATTGACGTATCAGAGATAAAGAAATCTGTTGAAGAAGCCAAAAAAGCACGCGAGGTTTATGAAAAGGAAGAATCAAAAAAGAAAAAAGTGGAGGAAAAAAAAGAAGAGGAAGAAAATATTAGCACCAAGATACTTAAACCACTCACTTTTGATAACGGGATAATGATTTCCACACTTAAGGAACTAGGAGAAACCCTTCCTGGATTAGACATGGAAATCTTTAATATCCATGTAAATGCAAACAAGAATGATATTGCAACGTGGGCAGAGCAGATATCCCCTGAATTCTCAAAAAAGATAGCTGCAGAGAAGAATAAGTCCAAAATTGTTGCAATAATACAGCAATTCATCAAGGAAAGCACACCAAAATCTCCTGTAAAAGAAGAAAACTCTGGATAATTCTCTTAATTTAAGTCATAATAAAGGTAGACTTCCCGTGTATCTGTGGAATAATACTGCCTAAGTCTTGAAGGAATTTTTATCTCATAATCATATGTCCCATATTCCCCTCTTGCACTTTTATTTACCTCTGTGGCAAAGACCAGGTCTTCTTTGTCAGAGTAATCATATTCTCCATTACTATCATCGGAGGTATCCCACAATATTCCAGTTAGAAAGTCAGAATTGTTGGTTGATTTTACAACGGGGACTCCTGTGATTTCATTTTGATGTATCAACATGCTTTCTGTCTGCTTTGGAACCTGATTATTTGAAAAAATATTTGAGACAGAATCACTGAACGAGGTCATATTTAGAAGTTCATCAATTTCAAGAAAATCATCCGAACTATCTGTTCCGGCCTTTGTTTTTCCAATTGCCTGAAGAGAGAGCCAGTTGATGGAACATTCAGAATCTGTTATAAAAACGCTCCCTATGGTGGAATTCTCACTGAACCATTTCCCTATGCTTATTGAATAATTTTCTCCTATTATTTTATCTATGCTGGTGTTTCCGTATACTTCTTGCCAGGCATTTATTGAAAAAGTTTTGTTAGCCTGATTGTTTGACTCATTGTTCTCTGCAATGGCAAGATTGTCATCTGCAAATATAAAGATATTATTTGGTCCTATTTGGGCGTTCCAGGAGATGTTTGATGTTATTGAAGATATTGCACTTATATTTATTATTGTCTCCCCAAGTGATTGTCCTAGAGAAGGGTCTCCCATAAAGAAACCTACCACCACATTTGTTGCATCAGAACATCCAGTGTTCTCTATCTTGGTATTTATCTTTACACTCTGATTCTCAATAGGGTTAGGATTACCTAGCGTGATATATGAGGAATTGACAAATAATTCAGGAAGATTAGAGTGTACAACCGTCTCTGGAGACTTTGCGGAATTCATATTTCCAGCATTATCTTCTGAAAAACATGTAAAATCCCATGTTCCCGTTTCATTTAAGGGTATTTCTGCATAGTAGGTATTTCCCGTAAGGATAGATGTGCTGTAGTTAATTTTCCCCGATGCATAGGATGCCTGTATAAGGACCTGTTTTATTCCCGAAAGAGCATCGCTTGTTGTGCAATTTATTCTTGCCAGACTGGTTGTTCCACATAAAGAGGTGATGTTTGCATATACAGAGGTTATTGAAGGATTTGTCAGATCAATAGTAAATATCTCTTCTTCCAGAGGGTAGGATGACACATACAGTTCGTCTGTTGCGTTGCAGGAATAATTATATATTCCTTCAGGCAGAGTTTTTGCAAATGTTTTGAATTCCTCACTGGAATTCATTGTTTTTGTCTCATTTAATTCCCACTGCCCTGTCCAGTTTCCATAAAGGCTTATCTCCTTCATGTTTCCATCAAAATCAAAAGCAGAGCAGTTAAAAACAATTTCTGGAGAAGAAAATGCACTATTCATTATAGGAAATATCAAAGAAACATTTGGAGGAGAATTTATGGAAAGATTATCAACAAGATCATAACCGCTTCCACTTACGCTAATATTTTGATAGGGAGAAAGGTAGTTATCTCCATTATCAAATACTTTTACATTCAAAATTGTTCCAATATTACACCCATTTGGCAGCAATTCACAATCAATCATATAAATATTATCTGTCATAGAATTTCCTTCCTGCCCTATAATATCAGTAAGATTTTCCTGCATACCAATTAATGGATTCCACAATACTACAGAATGTCCATTTGCAGATGTTCCATCTTTTGCATCTTGCACATATCCAACAATGTAATGGGCTGCAGAGCTCAGAGGCAAAATTAAAATTCCTAAAAAAACTAAGAGATAAAAAAGAGGTTTTTTCATTTTCCTGTTCCTCCCTCCAATTCTTTCATACCTTCCATAATAATTCTTTTTTCTTTGTCAGAAAGCAGTTTGTATTCCTCCTTGACTTTGTCATAAACTTTATTTGCTTCTTCTGTTTTTCCGGCTTTCAGTAATTCCTTTGATTTTTTTATGTTCTCCAGAATTATCAATGCAGGTTTGGCAGAGGATTCATTTTTCATCCTTAGGAAGTATATTCCCAATCCAAGTGCGAAGACAACAAGAATTATTATTTCCCATGAACCTTTTGATGTAACGTTTGCAATAAAATTTCCTGTTATTTTTGATTGATTTTCTTCTGGTCCAGGAAGTTTTATTGGCATTACAACTATACTCTGTAGAGTGCTTAAATCCACTTCCCTATTTAGATAATATATTATTTTCTTTGTATTTGAATTAAATTCTATAATGGGGTCATCTTTAATTACAGTGTATCCAAGATTCATTATCTTTAGTTCTGAAGATTGTTCTGCAATCTCTTTTGGAATGATTTCAATAAAAGAAAGATTATCAGGATTGTTTGTTGATGAGCTTATTTCATCTTCTATAAGTGTTATCCTCTTTTTTGTTCCATCCATGTACATTATTTCTATGATATAAAAGCTACTGCTTATCTTAATATTGTTTAATTCTATCTCCTTAAGTGTTTGGGTTATCTCTCTGTCATAGGATTTTGCGTCTGTTGTTCCAGAGAAATACTCCAGAAATCCTCTTTGTATATTGTCCTCATTTAAGGCTCTTTCTGTCTCATCTTCATTCATTATTGTTATATCCTCTGGAACCTGCTTTTTTAATATATTAAGTCTCAATGTTGCAGAAGCCAACTTGCTGTCAAGTTCTCCTTCACTAAGATCCTGAAGTTTATATCCTTCGAGGTCTCTTTTAAGAGAATTTAATTCTGATACTGCAGAGCTAAGGCTTTGGTCTAATTGAAGGTCTGCGAAGAGAGTCTTCTCTTTGTTCTCTTTCAGGTTCAGAGAAGACTTGATGTCGTTTATATTATTTATGACAGAATTAGTTTCTGCTATTGCGTTATCCACTTTGCCAACAAGACTTGGGTTTAGTCCTGAAGCAGAGGTATAATTATTTAACAATGCAGTTGCATAAACTTCTTTTGATAAATCTCCTATGTTTCCCGCTTCATCGACTCCTGCAACCCTGTAATAATATGTTTTTCCTTTTTCAACATTGTAATCAATATAGGAATTTTTTGAAGAGGTTTTGTAAAAGTCAGTATAATCAATTCCTGGATTTTCAGAGCGGTATAAGTTAAACTCCTTCACCTTTTCATCATAGAACCAATCAAGCTTTATTTGTCCATCATAACCTACCGCATTGATTATTCCCACTGTAGGGGGTTGGATGGTGTCAACAACAAATAGGTTTTCCCCTTTTATTTCTGTTCCTTGATAACCAGAGAGATCCTTTGCACTAAATCTAAAAGAGAACACCGCATTCCCCGTTGTTGCAGGGATTATTAGATTTCCTTGCCAGTTTTGACCAGTGCCTTTTTTAAGGGAGATTGGTTTATAAACAACATCATCAAAACTATACTCAAGTGTAGGTGTTTCAAGAGGGGTCTTTGAAGTTATAAGGTCTATGGTGTATTTTCCCTCCTTAAGAGGAGGATTTTCTGAAAGACTTACTGTTGCATATATTGGTATGCTTGTTGCAAACTCAATCCTCATTGGATTTGAATCATTACCACAATGTATGTAGTATGTATGTAGTCCTTCTTTAAGATCCTCCAAATATGCTTCGTGAGTAAACCCATATTACCCTTCAAATGATCTTGCAGAAGATTCTGAAGTCCAATAAATACAATTTGATTCAGCCTCAGGAGTACGTATTCTAAGCACAGCCGAGTCTGTCTTATATAAATTATAATCATCTGAAATATTTTGTGAACTATTATACATATACCCCATATTCCCTCCAATTATTGTTGGAACAGTTGCCCCGCTAATAATTCCATGCATGCCTATCAGTACAAAAAACAAGATTATAATAAATGTAATTTCTTTTTTCATCTTCTTATTCTTCTGAGTATTACAGACCTCCTTTTTTCCTGTTTTATCTTGTATGCAAAGAAAGCAATTGCAATTA
>CAZFSJ010000029.1:0-945 GCA_964521605.1 Candidatus Woesearchaeota archaeon | reverse complement strand
TATAAGGATTAGGTATACCAGGGGCATTTTCAGGTCTGCAATTGAGAATCCTTTTCTTTCAACATTTATCACTGTGCTTTTCTCAAATGTCCTTTTTCCATCATAGAATACAAGTCCATTAACAATATATCTTCCTTCTTTTCTTGGAGTAAAATAAAATTTGAAAGTATTCTTATCACCAACATCCACTGTGTTGCTTTCACTGTTTAGTATCTGCACAACTTTATTTCCAAGAGTTATTTCCCCTTGGAATCTTGCATTTACACTTTTCTCTCCTGTGTTTTCAAATAAAGCTTCAATTAATGTGGTATCATCCACATTTACCCATGGAGGAGAAGTCACACTCAATAAAACTCCCTGGGCTCTTAATGCTCCTGGTTCAAGAATATCAAAAGTAAGCGTTTGCGATGAATAACATTCTACAGAAGTGACCTCTGCCCAGTACTGTCCTATATCTAAATCAGATGTATCCATCCTTATGGAAAGCTGTTTTTCAGTGGTGGGGACAACCACATCATCTGCATATTCAAGATGCTTGATTATTTCTGTCCTGTCCTGATTCCATATGTCTATTTTTATTGTTGGAGAAAGTCTTACATTTCCCTGATTGAAGATATTTGCCTTGAATATCACATCATCTCCCTTTTCTGCTGACTGAACATCGAATCCAGAAGCTATACAGGACATATACTGAACATCTGTTACATCCACTCCTACATAAAGGTCTAGCGCTGCATTTATTATTCCTGTTGCTTGCCCCTCAACTGCATTCCCTTTTCCAGCAGTTGTGACTCTGAGGAATCCGGAATAATTGCCATTTGGAATGTCTTCTGGAGGCTGAAGCATGACCTTAAGATAATAAGGGTTGTTTTTTGATACTTCAAATTCTTTTGCACTGAAATTTAACCAGTCAGCAATATCTCCTCTTGGGCTAATGGAGACTTT